>JBNJGV010000014.1:0-31584 GCA_051819785.1 Nanobdellota archaeon
GGTGAATATGACCTATAAATATCAAAGGTATCATAGTTACCATCTTCGCTGAGACTGCCCTTGCATTCATTTATCATAAAAGCATGCACATATGACTGCGAAGATTTCGGGCTTAATACAACATTAGCCGTTGCAAGAGTACCGCTTGAAGACATCCATAAGAAATTAGGGTTAAGCTTTGAAGTTGAGCTGGTAATTTCATCTTCCCAAAAATCAACCTTTTTTTCCTCTACTGCTGCAACAAATGTCCTTGATGCGTCTTCTGCAATGAGCTGATTCGAAGCTTTATCCTTCGCTTTTATGGAAAGCTCAACCCATTTATCAGGCTCAAGCTGCCCTGAGTATTCCCATCTGCATTCATACTTAGAGCTAGAGCCTTCAACTAAATCGCATGAATCCGCAGTTGTCCAGTTTTTCCCGGGATATATATCCCCATAATTGACACTAATCCCTGATTTATCAATTCCTGAGACATTATCTTTTACAACTGCAATAATTTCAGCAACATCTCCCTCCCTTAAAACATCAATATCAACCCCTAGAGGCTTCATTGTGAGGTTTATTATTTCAGGAGGCTGCGAATCAAAAACAAGAGCGCCAGTGTGCTCAAATTCTGCAATATTACCTGCATCATCTTCTAAATCAGTTATAATTACATTTAGCTCTTTTCCCTCAGAGCCCTTATTAGTATTTATATTATGCCAGTAGCAAAGCCACTGGTTATTCACTTTTGAGCATTCATCAGCATCTTTACTAAACCCATAAGCATCGTTTAATGAGTGCAAGTCTGCTGAAGCTATAGCCTTGTCAAGCCCGGAACCAGTCTCACTTATTTCTGCGATAATAGTGTCGCCTGATGAGTTTAAAAAATTCTCATTTTTTGTTTTAACCCCGGTAACAGCAGGCCTGGTATCATCAAAGGGAAGCTCCAGATTGACGGCTTTTTCAACAGAATTGCCTGCAACATCTGAAACACTAAAACTTAACTTGGCTGTGTCACTTCCATCTCCTCTGATATTAAAATCATTCCAACTGCATGTGAAGGTATCATTAACTTGTGCGCAGGTATCCGCAGCCATTGAATCATAATTTCCTCTTGATGAATAAAGGTCGCTAAGATTAGCTATCACATCGGCTTTTCTTATCTTTGAAATACTTTCCTTAACCTTTATATCCAGATTAGCAGACTCGATTTTTGAAGAAGAATAATCTATAACATTACCCTCCGAATCTGTGAGGTTAACTGAACCTGATATAAACTCAGGAGGATTATAATCAACAAAAATATCCTCGCATTGCTCTTTTGTTTTTCCAGTTTTGTCGTTTACTTCAATACATACTTCGTTTTTACCTTCAACCAGGCTGAGTTCACCAGGCGTTGTATTAAAATTTCCTGATGCCGAACATCCTGAAATATTGTCATCTGTATAAAGCGTGCTATTATCTTTTTTGATAATTGCCTTGTCAAGACCTGCGCATACAGAAGGGCAATCATCATTTGAAGAGTCACTAAATGAATAACTGATCATTATAGGGTCAGTAGTAGCTGAATCGGGCATATCAAATGATTCAATTACAGGAGAATTTTCATCAACACAAAGGGGCTGTGTGCTTTGATCAAGCCTTACAAAATCATCAGTGTAAAGCTTAATATTAATTGAGTGTTTAGTTACACTCCAGTCCTTTAAATCCCCTGAATAATCACAACTATACCAATCACCACTGGAAGGTTGGCATGAATCAAACTCATAGCTGCCATGACCATCTATTGTAAATATCAGATTCTGTGGATTTATTTCAAGTGAATTTGCATCATTATCAAACATCGATGCTTCAAGTTCAATATTTAAGCCGTCTCCATACTCCTTAATAATATTCTGTATGTCATCTGAGCCGTGCGCTTCAACATTTCTTAACGAGCCGGTTGATGCAAAAACATAAGCAGAATGAACAGGAAGCATTAAAACTAAAAAAATCATAAATACAGGCATCATTAGTTTGTCTGTTAATCCCACTTTCATTCAATCTCCGGCTTTAGCTTATCGTAATTTATCCTTGAACAGCCTTCTCTGTCAGTAATCCCTCTACCTATATTTTCAACATATTGGGGCTTACCTTCATCAATTATATGAAATCTAATTTTGTCAGACCTATAAACATCTGCAGGTGTTATTTCAAATTCATAAACTGCGCCGCCTGTAGTTACAGTAGGAAGGTTTACATCTTCTTCAGGGTAATAAAGGTCTTCTCCACCACCAGTCATGCTGTCACCTGCTTTTCTTACTTGGCTTTTAGCATCAATAGTCATCTCTCCAGGGTATTTTTCGTTTCTTATAAGCATAAGGTCTGCCCTGTATCTTCCGGGAGCCAAAGAGATACTTGTGTTTTCTGAGGTAGTATATAACCCAAAAGGTTTTTCTTGCATAATACCATTTTCTTCGTCCAGCTTTTTAAGTCTTACGATTACTTTTTCATTACTCTCAATGGGCAATTTTTCTTTATCCATTCTGCACAAAGTCATTTTATTCCCATTTTTCTTGATTGCAGGGTTATCATCCTTAATTGTAAGACCCTTTGGTACAGGTGGCTCAACAAAATACTTATCTACTACAATCCTTTTTTTAACAACACTCGGTAGATTTATTGTGAAATTATAGGCCTTTGCTTCTTCAATGGATTCTACATACTTAAGTTTCGTGAGATGGTTAGGCGCAGAAACTTCAATAATGCCTCCGCCGTGACATGGGGGAAGATTCTCATCTATTAACCCTTCTGAATCAGTTTTGCCTATGAAACACTTATTAGCAAAATTAGTGACATTTTCAACTGAGCCATTTGCATCATAATCATATATATATCCCGGACCGCATTGAAAAGTCATATGGGCATTATCAACAGGCTTTCCTTTCTCATCTGTTACATTAACCGTTACCCTATCACTAAGCCTCTGCTCAGGAGAGCATTGATATGTTTTCATCTTATCGCTAGTATCAATAGAATCTCTCGTGTCATACTTAACTTTTGGAAAATTATTCTTTAAGACTACCATTAATGGAAATTGGAACATATAGCCGTTATTATCAAGGTTAGAGTTTTTATCATAAAGAGTTACCATTACAGGAAATTTTGTATTGTAATAGAATTTATACTCAAAAAAGCAATATTTGCCTATTACAATATCCATCTCATACGATTTTGGCTCAAGAAAGCCACCTTCCTTAAAATCAAGACTCAAGGGGAATTCTTCCTGATAGCTAAAATCTGCAGCAATCCCCGGGTAATTATTTTCTGAAACAACAGTACTTAATCTATTCATAACGCCTTGAGCTACTTTTGCATCATCTTCCTTTTCATAAACTGAAGTGTCTATTCTGTATCCCTTATTCATAGCGTTTTTTACCTGTATAAAAGGGATATTCCCTACAAGCATTTCCTGAAAATCTTTTTTTACTTCGCTTTCTATCCAGAATTCACGCTCAGAGCAGGAAGTCATTTGAGCCCCCCCATACATAGGCGGCAAATAATCACCATCAATTCTAGAATATGAATTAATAAGGTCCCTTAATCTGTTTTCAAGGAAAGCTGTCTCTACTTCATGCTCCATTATGTCTTTTGCCAATGAATATACTTTCTTCATGCGGACAGGAACACTGGCTTTGAATTTATCCCTTGTAACAACAGAAGAATTTTTATTTAACTCCAATGGCATATCAAGACTCGCTAAAACATTTTTTTGGGTAAATGTGATTTTTACATCATTTTCTCCTTTTTTATCCACTTTTATGTTTTGTTTTTCAAAACTTTCAAAATCCATAAGGCATTTGTTAAGATTATTTTCAATATATCTTTCAAGCTGGCTTTGTATAGAATTATCGCCATCTGATACTCTTTCAAGCGGCGGCATTTGACTCTCATAAAGGTCTTCTCCAGTCTCATGATACCAATAGGGGATTTTAAGATTACCATCAAACATAGATAAATAAGGGCGGCTTAATTCCAGCCGGTCATTGACATCAGGAAGCTTTGTCTCAAGATTCAGATAACCACCATGCATACCTACCTCTACCAAAGCCTCTTGCATAGTCTGCTTAAGGCACTCTGAGACAAAAACGCTTAACTCATCATCCTCTGTTTCAGCCTTTTTTTCAACCTCAGTCAGGTCTTCTTTTTGTATAAAAAGCATAAATCCAAATGCTAATAGAATTATTAAACCGATTATTACAAAAATTGTTAATTGACTTTTTTTATTATGCATTTTTCATTAACCTATAGCAATCAAACCTGCAAACAGGGGAATCCACTGATAAGCATAAATCACTATTTTCTTTAAGCCCCTTATGAGTTGAGACAGCATATAAAATGCATGAAACCCGCGCATCATGGTTTTCAATAGACATACAATAATCCTTTAACTCAAAAGGGCCTTTATCCGCAACATTATTTTCAATCCCGTTATAAGCTGGTGTGAATTGCATTCTTTGCAAAAAGACAAACAAAAGGAATATAAAAAAGCCGATATAAAACAAAATCATCACGCGTTTAAAGAGCATATCGGTTAAATCACTTTTTCCTTTTAATTTTAAAAAATAAGACTTTTTTTCATATACAAACCATAATACAAAGATATTGATAAAGAAAATGAGAACTAAAAGAGGAATAACTGAGATGTAAAAGGCCTTTATACCCTGGTTCTCAATACTGCTTACATAGAAAAAAGAAGCAATTATATTCAATAACCAGTAAACATAAGAGAGCAATATAAACCTATAAACCCAGGTTTTCTTGTAAGTCAGGCCAAACAGGATACACATCATTACAATAAAATAAAGCGAGTGCAAAAAAAAAGCAATCTTATTTTTTACCAAATACCCAAATAACATTGAAAAATCTATTGAGAATGCCAAAAAACAAAACAAAAATGCCATCAATGCAGTATAATTCCAAAGAACCTTTAGGCCATAAGGCTGACCTGACGCTGCCTGCCTTTTCCTCTTTTTTACTTTTTTCCCCACCAATTTGGAATAATTACCAATGTTTTTATTTAAATAATTTATGGTTCCACTTACAAGTCAATATTCTGCGCAAGTTTAGCGTTTTCAAGAATGAACTCTTTTCTGGGCTCAACCTTATCACCCATCAATAGTGTAAAAAGCTGATCTGCTTTTACAGCATCTTCTATAGTAATCTGCTTGAGTATCCTGTTTTCAGGATTCAGTGTAGTCTCCCACAACTGATCAGGATTCATCTCACCCAGACCCTTGTAACGCTGCATCTTCATATTATCGTTGCCATGCTCTTCTATAAATTTTTCAAGTTCATCTTCTGTGTAAAGATAATGTATTTTCTTATCCTTTGTGATCTTATACAAAGGAGGCTTAGCCAGATAAAGATGGCCTCCTTCAACAAGGCTAATCATATACCTATAAAAAAATGTCAAAAGAAGGCATGAGATATGCTGCCCGTCAACATCGGCATCAGTCATAATAATTATCTTGTGATACCTTAATTTTGAAACATCAAATTCCTGACCTATGCCTGTACCTAAAGCAGTTATCATAGATGAAATCTCCTGATTAGCTAATGCTTTGTTTAGCCTTGACTTTTCCACGTTAAGTATCTTACCCTTTAGTGGAAGAATCGCCTGAAACTCTCTTGATCTACCCTGCTTGGCAGATCCTCCTGCTGAATCACCCTCTACAATAAATAATTCTGATTTTGTAGGATCCCTCTCCTGGCAATCTGCAAGCTTGCCTGGTAAAGAAGAGGATTCAAGAACAGATTTTCTCCTTGTAAGATCTCTTGCCTTTTTTGCAGCTTCCCTGGCCTGCGCAGCATTAAGTAGCTTTTCAGCTATTTGTTTTGCATATTTAGGATTTTCTTCAAGAAATATCCCCAGTTCGCTTGTAATTATTGAGTCTACAATTCCTTTTACTTCGCTATTACCCAGCTTGGCTTTGGTTTGCCCTTCAAACTGAGGGTCAGGTATTTTTACGGAAATAATAGCTGTCAAGCCCTCTCTCATGTCATCGCTTGTAAGCTTAACTTTCTTGCCGCCCAAGTTTTTCTCAACGTAATTGTTCATCATTCTGGTAAGAGCAGTCCTGAAACCAGCCAGATGTGTACCGCCGTCAATTGTGTTTATGTTATTGGCAAATGTGAATATACTCTCATTAAAGCCATCATTATATTGAAAAGATATCTCTACTTCAATGTCATTTATGGTTTTAGTAATATAAATAGGCGCATGCAAAGCATTCTTATTTTTGTTCAAAAACTCAATAAAAGATTTAATCCCACCCTCATAAAAAAAACTCTCAGATTTATCAGTTAAGTGGTCTTTTAATGTGATATTAACAGCCTTATTCAGGAAAGCAAGTTCTCTTAAACGTACTCTCACAGTTTCATAATTAAATTCATTTGTCTCAAAAATAGAGCTATCAGGCAAAAAAGTAACAGAAGTCCCATTTTGTTCAGTCTCACCGATAACTTTAAGCTCAGTAAAAGGCTCTCCTTTTCTATATTCCTGATAATAAATCTTGTTATTTTTGAAGATTTTAACACTAAGCCATTCAGAAAGCGCATTAACAACACTTACACCTACCCCATGCAAACCGCCACTTACCTTATATGTATCTGAGTTGAACTTACCTCCTGCATGAAGTTTAGTCATAACAACCTGGACCCCGGGAATACCATAACCTGGATGCACATCAACGGGTATCCCTCTGCCATTATCTGAAACAGTAACACTGCCATCTTGATTAAGCTCAATATTTATATTATCGCAATGGCCTGCCATTGCTTCATCGATAGAATTATCAACAACTTCATAAATCAGATGGTGAAGCCCTCTTCTGTAAGTGTCACCGATATACATTCCCGGCCTTTTTCTAACCGCTGCCAAACCTTCTAAAACCTGGATGCTATTTGCTTCATATTCTGTCATAATTCCCCTCCTGTAGTAGAAAGAAAAGAAGTGATTTTATAAACCTTTCGCTCTAGTAAATTTACTTTCCCTTTTTCTTTAATCCTTGATAAATAATAATATTGCCCCTGCCTTTTTTTACTCTTTTTATTATCCCTTTTTTTTCTAACTCAGAAATTATTAAGGATATTTTTGCTTCAGATAAATCAAAACGGGCGCGCAAATCTTTTTGGGTAATCCTTTTTTCTGATTTTACAATATCAAGAAGGTGATTAGTATTTTCATCAAATCCGTAACCCCAGTCAGAGTCTTTCGACCTTTGTTTACTAGAGATTTTCCAGAGCAAAAATGCAATAGCTACTAAAATAGCTACTGCAAGAAGGCTTATAGGAAATTCAAGGAAATGAGAAAAACTTTCATTTTTTTTAATATCATCAAAATCTACAACTGAAGATTCATTCATTTTTTTAAGGACAAGGTCTGAAACAAACGAGCCTTCTTTTTTTATGGTTACAGCCACATCAGTACCAAGAGATTCCCTATCATCATCAAAGGACCTTGCGCTCAATTTATACTGCCCAGGGGGTAATTCAAATTTGTAGCTTCCATTTTTTACAACATACCTTTGCACAGGGTCAGAATTAACTACAATGACTACATTGCTAATCTTATTAAGCCCGGGATCATACACATCGCCCCGCAAAACAGTAGCAAATACAGGTAATGCAGTTATAGCAATAAGCAGGCTGCAAAATATCCCTAATAAAAGGAACTTTTTATACCTCGTATGAGTCATTCAAATATTGTAAAGATTGCACATTTAAATAACTTTGGATTATTAAAAAGCCCAAAATAAGCTTTATTACTGAAATAAAGATTTAAAAAAGCTCCTTAAAGTAAAAAAAGTTTTCATAAAGGTTTGTAAAGCTTTAAACACCCAAAATACATATTATAAAGCTTTAACTTGAAAGTATATTTTTAAATGAGAATATACTTTATGGGTGTAGGCTAACTTAAAAGTGCGCAGAAATGTTTTATTTTTTGCGCATTTTTTTTCTTTATATTTTTTTAATATATTATAACAAAAAATCTTTTCAACACATATAATTCTCAATAAGCATTATGCAAATGCCTTATATAAAATAATTGATTGCTCAAAGAGAATATAATTGAAATCTAAAAGATATGCTCACTCATATAAATTTACCACAGACTTATAAACATTTTCAGGGAAGATATCCCATTACATTTACCCCTTCGACCAAGAAGCGATATATTTCATAATCAATATATTTATATATAAAAATCGAATTCCCTCTATTAGAGGCTTGAAAATGAAATATGAAACAAAAAGCATTATTATAGGAAGAATGAAGCGTGAGAATAAAGACGACGAAGTTTATCCATGCTTTGTCTCGTTATTTGATATTAATGAGCCGCATAAAACAGCTGAAGTGCCTAAAAAAAAGCTTGAGTTTGAAGCTAAAGACAAGATATCAGTAAAGGGCATGGATTTTGATTATTTGCTTGCAGGAAACGACATAGTAATTAATAACTTAGAACATGTCGATATAACTGAAGAAGGTGAAAAACTTCTTATAAAAGGACTACAAAACCAATAGTCATAATAATCAATATCAGCTTATCATTTAAGAGATTAAATTAACATTAAACAATATTCTTATTATTTTTTATAAATAATATCTGCTATAATTACCAGAATTTTAAATAAATAAATAAATAGAGAAAAAATTAATTACATGTAATCCTGTTATCAAGCTTATTTGATTCTAAAAGCTCAATTACTGTATTAGCAAATTCCTCTGCTGCAGAAGGACTATTTGAGGTTATTATGTTTCTATCAACAACAACAGATTCATCAAAAAACATCCCCCCTAACTTATGCAATTGCCTTCCAAGACCATTAGCATCATTTACGGTAGAGCATTTTCCGGTAAGAATTCCTGCCATAGCTAATGAGACAGGAGCTGCATCAATTGCTGCAACAACTTTTTCCTCTTTCATCATTTCATATAAAAGATCTTTTAAAGGGTCAAGATCAAGCTCCATCACTTTCTCATCACCCGCTAGAATTACTCCAGAATAACCACTTGCATTTTTTTGGGAATCAATCTTTTGAATATGCTCCAATTCAACATTTTTGTTTTTCAAAATACTTTCTATTGTTTTTTTGCTGTCATCAGGAAAACTTTCATTTGGCGAAATATATAGTATCCTCAACCTAACTCACCTCTATTTTTGGGTATGTGCCCGGCGTCATAAAAACCTTATCTGTTTTAACAGCAACACCTCTTTGGGCTTTTACCATGTCCTTTGAAATCATTTTGGCATTGCCAATGCCAACCAACTCACCTTTTAATGTCATTATGGCAACCTTATCATCAAGTTGTATATCTGACTCAACCTTTCCAATCCCTGGTGCCTTAAGGCTTGCGCCATGACATATTGTATCAACTGCAGTATCGCTTATCCAAACTTTGGGAATATGAGCAACTGCCTTTTCAATAGGAAGAATAACTTCTCTTAAAAAGTTTTCTTTACCCTCATCCCTATAATAATAAAGTGCATCTGTAAGGTCCTGTAAAGTATATACATTACTATCATTAAAGGGGCCGGATTTTGTCCTTCTCAGTTCAGCCATATGAGCACCCACACCCAGATTTTGGCCGATGTCATGGATAAGCTTCCTGATATATGTTCCTGCCTGTGTTCCAACCCTGAATAAAACATCCTTTTGGTCAATCTCTAAGATCTTTAAATAATAGATTTTCCTGTATCTTTCTCTTCTTTTAACATTTGATTTTATAGGAGGTAATTGTTTTATTTTTCCAACAAAGCTATTACATACTTGCTCTATTTTTTCTGAATCAACATCATTATGCAAATGCATAATCGCTACATACTCTTTTCCAGAGGTTAATAAAAACTCAACAACTCTTGTTGCCCGGCTGACTGCAACAGGCAGCACACCAGTAACTTTCGGGTCAAGCGTGCCTGAATGACCTGATTTATTTATTCCCAAAATCTTTTGCACATAAGCGCTCACTTGATGGGAAGTTGGGCCGGAAGGTTTATCAATATTAATAACACCCAGAGAAATAAGGTCACTTATAGATCTTTTTTCAGGAAATACACCGAATTTTTCAGATGTGCTAAACTCGTTTCTTACAAACACTTTTCTTTCAATTTTTTCAAAAGGCAATTTAGGCATAAGCCTGGAATTAAACGGGGCTTTATTAATTTTGCCTATAAGATTACATCAAAAGCAGGGAAAAAACGCTTAGAAATATTAATTAACTAAATTGTAAAAAAGCAGAATAATCATAAATATAATGCAAAAAAAATGCAAAAAAAAATTATAATGTAAACTCAGGTGGTGAATTCACATTAATTTTTACAACAACTTCATGACTGCTTTGAGCTTTGCCATCTGTTGCTGTTATTGTAACTGAATGCTCTCCTTTATCTTCTGCAGTCACTTCCTTTGTGCTGGAATCCATCCAGCCAGAATAACTCACAGTCACTTCATCACCATCAGCGTCGCTTACTTCAGGAGAAAGCTCAATGGTTTTACTCTCGCCTTCAGTAACATAGAACTCAACAAGTTCATCATAAACGATTTCAGGCGCAGTATTGGCTTTCTCGACAATAATGGAGAAAGATTCCTTAGCTTCAAGTTCACCATCAGTAGCTGTTATAGTAACACTATATGTACCTGCGTCGCCGGTTTGTGTTTGCCATTCACCGTTTTCATCAAACGGTTCGCTATAACTTAGTGTGACTTCATCACCATCAACGTCATCAGCTTTTGGCTCAACTTTAACCAAGTCACCTTCAGTAAAAGTTAGTTTGCTGATTTCCTCAATTGTAGGAGGATTATTCTTCTCGACAACAGTTACCTGAACAGTCTTTTCAGTTGTTGTTTTGCCATCGTCAGCAACCACTGCCACTTCATGAGTTCCTACATCTTCTTTAGTAGTGTTCTTTTCAGATGAGCCCATCCAACCAGAGTAGCTTATAGTCACTTCGTCACCATCAGCATCACTTACTTCAGGAGAAAGCTTTACAACCTCTCCAGCCTCAACAGAAACATCGCTGAGACCATTTATAACCGGCGCTTCATTACCTGATTTAACTACAATTTTTACCTGCTTTGTAACAGATGCCCCTGCTGCGTTAGTAGCTGTTACATCAACAACATACTCACCAACATCTTCTGAAGTAGTCTGCCACTGCCCGCTCTCGTCAAGTGGTTCACTAAACTCAAATTCAAGGTCTTCAGCAGCCTCCGGAGTTATTTCAACCATTTCACCTGCAGTATATTCCTTTACTGACATTTCTTCTGTAGAATCTTTTTCTTCTTCAGAAGTATCTTCTGTTGAGTCTTTTTCTTCTGAATCAGCAAGAGATCCCTCTTCAGAATCCTCTACAGATGTGCTTTCATTCGCAGAATCTTCAGTTGTAGCATTCTGCTGTTCAGTCATATTCTGAAGCTTATCCAGCAGTTGATCAACTGTTATATCAATTTCTTCCAATTTTTCTTTGGGTATGCAAACCTTGCCTTCCTGGCTGTCCTCAGTCACAAATAAACTGCATCCACCAAGAACTAAAGACAAAATAAGCAAAAGTACTGTTAATCTTAAACCCCTCATCATTTAACACCTCACTCAATAGTCATAACATTGTATTGTTATTTATAGATAATAACTCCTATTTAAAGATTTTGGTAAAGCAAAATAAAGAGAATACCAATAACAATTAATAAAATAATTCATTTCATGTGCTTTAGCGGGTTTTCTCCCTTGCCTACCCAAATATATTCACCTTCCTGTTCTTGTTTCATATATTTGAAATAGACCAAAAGACCTGCTATTACAACTAACAACATAGAAAAAATAAATAAGAATCCCATTTTTTAGACCTTTGCTAGAGTTATTTCAATTGTGCTTACACGCACTTGTCTGCCTTCTTTATTCTCAAATTCTTCGCTGTCTATCTTAATGTCTTCTATATTCACTTGACCATTCAGAAACCTTTTTGAAGCCACTTCAGCAACATCAACAGCACGAGAAATGAATTTTCCTCTTGCTTTTACTACAACACTTCCAGCGTCTTTCGTCGTAAACTGCATTACCACACTTGTAACGTAGTTCATAAAAGGTTTATTTCCAACAAAAATCATGTTATCCTGTGTCATTTATATCCCCCCACTAACTGATGAGTATTTTCTTGCTGCCTTTTGTAAGCCTTGTTAGATAACCGCTTATCACATTTAACTGCTTTTTTGAAGACAACTTCAACAATCTCTTTACCATTTCTTTGTTTTCTGCAAAGTTCTTGGTAAATTTATCTGTATGTTTCCTGTATAACTCGAGTGTTACTCTTTTTGTAAGTTGTGTCTTAATTCGTCCCATTGTTTACCCCATATTTATTGTATTTAACTAACCTGTGAAGCTATGGGAAAAGTATCTGTATTTAAATGTTTTGGCAAAAAAAGCAAAAAATAAATAAGAAAATTTGAGGTTTATTTTTCTAAATTATAAACAGACTCCACATCTTTATCACCTCTTCCCGAAAGATTAACAACTACAATAGCCTCTTTGTCGACCTCTTTTTTCATTTTCTCTAAATGGGCTATAGCATGACTGCTTTCAAGCGCTGGCAAAATACCCTCGTTTTCACTAAGTGAATGAAATGCATCAAGGGCTTCTTTGTCAGTTATAGTTACATTGTCCAATCTACCGATTTTTTTAAGCATACTTGGTTCAGGCCCTACACCAGGATAGTCCAGGCCAGAAGCTATGCTGTATACATCAGCAGGTTCACCATCCTCATTTTTTAGAACATAGCACTTGAAACCATGTATCTGGCCAGGCTTACCAAGAGTTAAGGAAGCTGCGTGCTTTCCCGTCTCAAGGCCGAAACCTGCCGGCTCAACTGCAACCATATTCACATCCTCATTGACAAATTCACTGAAAAGGCCCATAGCATTACTTCCGCCTCCCACACATGCAACCAAATAATCAGGCAAACGCCCTTCTTCCCTGATTATCTGAGCTTTAGCTTCTCTGCCAATTATACTTTGAAAATCCCTCACCATTGTAGGATACGGATGCGGGCCCACAACGCTTCCCAAAAGATAATACACGTGGGAGTTTTCAATCAGATAAGCCAATGCTGCATCAACAGCATCTTTTAACACTTTGCCACCATCTGAAACCTCGATTACTTCTGCTCCTAAAAGCCTCATCCTGTAAACATTCATCATCTGCTTTTTTATATCTACTGAGCCCATGAATACTTTGCACTTCATTCCGAGTAATGAGCATGCCGTTGCTGTTGCAACACCATGTTGTCCTGCGCCGGTTTCCGCAATCACTTCAGTTTTGCCCATATGCTTTGCTAAAAGAGCCTGCCCCAGGGTATTGTTGATCTTGTGAGCGCCTGTATGGTTCAAGTCTTCCCTTTTCAGATATACTTTAAAGCCAAGCCTCTCACTTAATTTTTTAGCAAAATAAAGCGGTGATGGTCTTCCAACATAATTCTTTAACAACTTGTCTAATTCTTCTTTAAAAGCCTTTGTGCCTTTAATCTCCTGATAGTTCACTGCAATCTCATTTAGATATGATTTCAGTCCTTCTGGAACAAATGCGCCACCAAATTCATCAAAATACTCATTAAAATCTTCTTTCATTTTTTTACACCTCGTAATTGTCTAAAATTTGTAAAAAGAAAAAAATAGATAAAGCATGCCTAAATTCTGAGAAAATGAAAAACGACCAAAAACTCACAAAAAAAGTATACTTTGCAAGTTCCTAGCAATCTTTTATATCAATCATAAAGTTACTAATTTTCCCTTTTAGTCATGCAAACCCAATTATAAAATTAAACAGAACACTTACGCCATAAACCCTTTGCACTCTTAAAAATAGTAATATCTAGAATTAATTTATATATGCCACGGTAAATCACTTATCGCTGCCATACAATAACAATTCTACACTAACTATTTAAATGTTTCGGGAAGCTTCTACATAAGTAGCATAACAAACGAGTTTACAAAAAAGAACAAAACCTACCAACATAAAATTCGTTACCTAAAAGTAACTACAAAAACAAAACATTTAAATATTTCCTATGTTTTTAATACTAAGAGGTGGTAAAATGGAAAACCCGCAATTAAAATTACCAAAAGACCCTACAAGGGTAGCAGAACTTGAAAAAAGGTTGCACAAATATGCTCAAGAGCTTGGCAAACAAAGAATAGGAAACCCTGAAGGTAATCCGAGCGAAGTATATAATTCGCAAACAGGCTACAAAGCAATATTAAGCCAAAAACTTTGCAAAGATGGATATGCAGATGTCGAAACAACAGCATATGAAATAAGCACTAAATTCGGAGCATTAAAACTTAGTGATTACAAGTCAGCTGTTAAGGATATCTCAGAGTTTTTGTACAAATAAATACTACTAAACTTATCCTTTACTTTTTTTGCTTTTTTCGCAAAACAATAAGCATCAACCGAATTTTCCTTGAAGTCTGCCGTAAGCAAGAACATGTCCCTGCATCTTTTTTAGTATATCTTTCTTTGTAGGTGGCTTATTAAACGAAAGCCTTTTGTCCAGGCTGTATACAGTAAAAACATAAGCATGCGTGCCAGAAGGGGGACAAGGGCCACCATAGCCGTAACTTCCAAAATCATTCATTCCCTGAGAAGGATTGTAATCCTGATGAATAGATTGCACCTTGATATTGTATGCAATCCAGTGGGTAAATAAATCTGCGTTTTCATCTTCAAGCAAAATTACAAAAGTCTTTGATTCAGGAGGAACATTTTCAATATTAAGATAAGGATTTATATTCTTGCCTTTACAAGTATACATTTCCGGAATTTCTTTATTATTTTTGAAAACACTCTTTACAACCAAATTCTCCGGAGCATCAAATCTTTCAGCTGCGCATGCGCTTAATAGCAAAACACATAGAATGATTAACCATCTCATAAATAGATACTGCCGTTGGTTTTATATAAAATTAACTCTAATCAAAGAGTTATAATATGCAAAATATACAAAATATACAAAACTATTTAAAGTATAAGAGTGAAGATATTAAAAAATAACGGAGTGATAAACATGGGATTTATTGATGGCTTAATGGGAAATGCCTCAGAATTAGAGCCTAAAGAGCTGCATGAAGAGTTTTCTAAGATACTCATTAAAGGCGAAAAAATTGAAAAAGCTTACAAATTGATAAGGGATTTACTTATTTTTACAAACAAAAGGTTTATTCTTGTTGACAAACAGGGAGTTACTGGTAAAAAGATGAGTATCCAGTGCATACCATATAATAAGATCACAAGATATTCGATAGAAACAGCAGGAACCTTTGATTTTGACGCAGAACTAAGAATCTGGCTGACAAGCATGACTGAGCCAATAACAAAAAAATTCAATAAAAAGCTCAGTATTTACGAAGTCCAAAAAACCCTGAGTGGCTATATTTTGCAATAGCTAATAGCTAAATTCCTAATTAACCAAAAAATTTTTTGATAACAAAAAATCGACGCAAGACGGCTACAAAGAAATGTTTCCATTTCTTGAACCAAAAATTCGATGAATTTTTGTTATCCCCGACCAAAAGGAAGGGGTATTACGCTCGCCTTGCTCCATGTCGATTCCCAAGATAAACTTAGTTTATCTGGGCCCAATTGAATACCCCCATTTGGGTTTTGGAACAATGAAAAGCGATTTTCATGTTCAAGAAATCTTTGATTTCTTTGAATTGAAAATCTCGCCCTAAAAGACGGGGTATTTCACTCCTATTCAAATCTGATTATTCCACTAATTTTTAATTTTAGATACATAATGGAATAATCAGGGTCCGAGAAAACTGTTAAGTTTTCGATAGACTCTCTCCCGAGATTTTCAATAATCTTTTATTCTTTTTTTTATTATTTAAAAGAAACACCCTAGAAGATGTTAGTTGCAGCAGTTGATTTAAATATATTTTCTAAATATTTTTAAATGAGCCAATTGTCAAAAAGTTAAAAAGGGGGTGTAATTTATTGGTTAAGATATTTGAAGCCATTGCTAGATTCCAAAGCAGATTCTATATCGAAATAATTATCCTTGCCATAATTGTAACTGTTTTTTTAGGTTTTAATTCTGTAAAAGTTGAGTTTGAGCCAGATATATCAAAAGAAATGCCTACCAATAAGCAAGTTTTCAAGGATACTGAATATTTCCATGAAAATTTCAAAGGCTCAGATATTGTTTTAGTAACTTTTGAAATAGATAGAACAATTAGCGATAACCCTATCAAAAAAATAACCGAAAAAGAAGTCGTTGAATCAATTTACAAACTAGACGGATACATCAGAGAACTAAAGCAAGTTCAGGATACCCAAAACCTGGGAGCAATTCTTAAGAGAGCAAGAATGTATCCAGCCTCTGAGAAGATTATTAATGATGTGTTTGATAATGCACCTGTGTCTAAATTTATAAGCAAGGATAAAAAATCTTCTCTTTTCATAATTTTTACTGATAAACTAACAACAAGGCATGAAATTGATTCATTTGTAAACACGGTAGAGGATAAGATAAAAAGGTCAGAAATCCCTTTCGGCATAAAGACAAGAGTAAGTGGTAATCCCTCACTTAAAGCAAGCCTTCACAAGAAACTCCAAAGCGATTATTTTTTTACAATCATTATAGCACTATTGCTTATAACATCTTTTTTAGCAATAATGATGCGCCGCATAAAATCAACATTCCTTATCCTTTCTCCTATAATTGTAGGGCTTGTCTGGTACGCAGGATTTATACATATACTGGATATGAAGCTTTCTATTTCAACCATCGCAACAGGTGCAATGGTAGTAGGCTTAGGTGTCGAATATAGTATATTCATCTACAACAAAATGGAAAAAGCGTATCTTAAAAAGAAAGAAAAAAATGAAGAAAAGGCGTTGCTTGAATCAGTAGGTTTTACAGGAAGAGCAATATTCGGCTCAGCTCTTACAACAACTGCAGCATTTCTTTCACTCACGCTATCGAGCATTCCCTTGTTAAGCCATGTAGGACTCATCTCAGCAATAGGTATTATGTCTATCGCATTTAATGCAGTTTTTATAACCCCTTGTATGTTCATAATAATAGAAAAAATTTTTACTAAAAATGATTGATAAAAAAATACCAAGGATTTATGCAAGTTTTATAGCAAAGAATTACATATATATTATCTTAGTTATATTAGTTATAACAATTATTTTGGGAATACAAATAACTAAAGTAAAAATCAACCCACTAGATTACAAAAATTTCCTCCCTGACCAATCTGACACCATGCAGAATATAAATTTTATTGAAAGCACATTTATGAGCACAGATTCTGTCAAAGTCCTTATAAAAGCAAAGCATGATGTGAGCTGGACAGATCAGGGAATAGTTTCTTTTGTAGACAAACTTGATAAAAAGCTTAATCAACTTTCAATAACTGAATATACTCTTAGTTATACAAAAACATTAAGACAAAATAATAATAATTCAGTGATGATTAAAAGAGGCGAGTTTAAGCATCTAATGAATAAAGAAGAAGTATATTTTCCACTTAACCCTTTAACTGAGGCAAAAAAGTATATGGAGAGCTTCTCGCAATTAAACTCGAATCTTAAAAACCAAAATGAATCAATACATAAGCTTGCAAATTCTTCAAAAGAGATTAATCAAAAAATAGTTGATATTAAAGAATCTATAAAAAAATTGCGAATAAAAACTGAATCCGCAAAAGATGAAAAAGTTTCAGTAAAAGAGATTGAAGAAGGGATAGATGAAATCTCTTCAGGATTAACAGATATTTCCAATAATCTGGACTCACTTTCTCTTAGCCTGAAACGTAAATATTGCAGTGACTTTATTTATGACCCGCTCTATTCAGAGTTCACCCAAATACCTAATCCATCTAAGAATGATGATAGCTGCTCAACATACACTAATAAAACAATTCTTGAATCTTACACCGAGCTAAAAGATATATACTGCAATCACCCAATGTATAAAAATGATACAAAATGCGATTACTATAATAAAACCATTGAAAATTCTAGCCCAGGAAAATTAAACTATTCCATATATGATGGTTTCAGAAAAGCCGGCAGCTCAATTGACAATAGATTCATACCTGCACTCGCAAACACAAAAAGGGCTATTAGTAAGACAGGCTATGGCCTTGAAGGTTTCAGAGACTCTATAGTTTCACTTAATAGCGCATTAAAAGATATAATGTTTTACTTAAGAAGTATTGAAAAAGGTGTAGGAGAATATAACAATAATATGAATACGCTTGCAAAAAAGACTAACGAGCTTAGTAAGCATGTTGACAAAACAGACCAAAATATTACAAAAGCCTACCAATTCATTAAGGACAATATTAACACAGATTTTGAAAAAAAGAGATTTAAACTCTCAAATAAAAAAAAATTTGAAAAATTCTTTAGCTCTGACAAAAGCAGTAGTGTAATTATAGTCAATATAAAAAAGCAAAGCGAAAAAAAATATGTTGATGACAAGATACGTGATGTACTCAAAACTACAAAAACCCACCCCAAAATTGAGCTAAGTGTTGCAGGAGATTTAGTTAGATTCAATAAGCTTCAATCAATGATCCCTGCAGAAATGTCAAAAACATCAATATTTGCAGCTATTTTGATAATTTTAATCATAATGTTCCTCTTAAAAAGGCCAATTCTGAGCATTCTTACACTATCAACAATATTATTCGGGAGCATATGGACATTTGGTATACTGGGCATGATTGGAATGAACCTTAATCCTGCAACTTCAGGTGTCCTTTCAATGCTTTTAGGCATAGGTATAGATTTTGGCATCCAGCTTGTTAACGAGTTCAAAAAACACTTCAAAAGATATGACCTTGAAAAAAGCCTTATGAAAACAATGAGAATGACTATAAAACCTATTACAATAACAACAATCGCTGCCATGCTGGGTTTTTTGGCAATGGGCTTTGGTGAAGTGACGATTATGCATGATATGGGAAAGATTTTGCTGCTTGGAACTCCACTTTATTTTTTAGCAGCAATTACTGTGCTTCCATGTCTTTTAACAATTTATGCAAAATTTCAAAGAGGTGAAAAAGAATGAAAAAAATTATAACTATTTTTACAATGTTTTTTGTTTTAGCTAATCTAGGATTGGCGCTTGACGCTGAGCTGCTTAACACAGACCCATATCCAATGGAGTCAGGCAAACTTGGAAAAATTCGTGTTAAAATAACTGCAGAAGGGCTTCCCGAAGCCATGCAGAGGGATGAATCCATAAGGAAGATTGACGTGAAGCTCTTGGATACTGCCTTCAAATTGGTGGATGAAAGTCAGAGAAACCAGAGCTATATAATAAGGCAAAATCATGGCGAAAATTATTACCAGGTTTTAGAATATGATGTTATGACTGAGAACATTCCTAAAGGCGATGTTGCTTTACAGTTGCAAATAACAGGCGATGTAAAACAAAAAGAAAAGATATACATCCCTGTAACTGATGATGCTGCAGAATTTGAAATAGGTCACATCACTTCTGAGCCAACCGACCTATACAAGGATACTGAAGAAAATAAGCTTAACATACAAGTTACAAATGTTGGTGATGAAAAGGCAGAAAATGTAAATTTGCGTATATTTTCAAAATCCTTCAAAGCATCTGGCTCTTTTACAAATTATTATGGGCTGGGAAGTCTTAAAGCATCAGAAACTAAAAAAGGAAAATTCTACATTGATATTCCTGAGAACATAACCGCAGGCGAACACTATTTTACTGCGCAAGTAGAAAGTGAAGACGCTCAAGAAAACTTTGAAGTTCCTTTTTATGTTAAAGGAAAACCTGATTTTTTACTTGACGCAATAGAAAACAAACCTGTAAAACAGGGGCAAAGCTCAACACTCAGATTTAATCTATTAAATCATGGGAAAGAAAAAGCAGAATCAGTTTCAGTCGATGTAATAAAAGACAGTGAAACAGATATTGAGTTTGAAAAATACTCGGATTTTGTAGGCGACTTGCCAAAAGGAAAATCAGGGGAGGTTTATTTTCCTTTCAAAGTGGGTGATGCGCCCCCAAAAAAAAACCAAGTAACACTATCAATAAGATATGTATTTGAAGATGAGGTAAAAACAGAAGACATACCTGTAAAAATTGATGTGCAAAAAAGAGAAAGGCCCTTTTATGAAGACCCAGCAATAATGGTATCTATACTGATATTTGCTGTGGTAGCAATACTCTTGATTAAACTCCTCTACTCTGATAGATGATTATTTTTTTATTTTTTTACCTTCAAATTAAAAATTTTATCCAGTAATTCCAAAAATTCAAAAAAAGAAATTATAATTCTCTTAACTTGTCAACAATCCATGCCATTCCTTCAGTATCCAGACAGCAATACTTTTCAAGATTATTCCTTACTTGACTAATTTGATTTTCTGAAGGAAATTTTCCATCAAACCCGCCATAAGTAATCCTAAAAAATTCCAGAGAAGCAGTCCCACCATCCCCTATTTGCATATTGTCATAACTTTGCCCGGTAAGTGCAGGAAGAACCTTCTTAATTGATGCAGAGCCATTTTGACATGAATTATAATACCAGAATTTTCTGAAAGGTACAATCAAGTCTACAAAACGAGGTATTAAAGTTTCAACCCAATCTTCATAGTCAGGAAAGGCCCCGGCCATTTCTCTTAATCTTCCTATTTCAAAGCTTTGGTTATAGACAACTATACTTCCCTCATCGCCAATTAATTTTTTCATGCTGGCAAGTAACTCGGGTCGTGGATCATTACAATTATCAGCCAAAAACGAATAATGGAGCAACTCGCCACCAGGTTCATTTTGAACATGTAGCGAAAACTGGAAAGGAATTTGCTGGTATGGCCTTACTCCTTCAAATAATGGAATTGCTGAATTAAAGGTTTCAAAATCAAAGTAATATAGTGGATATTCTAATTTCTCAAGCCATTCACTTAATTTCTCATGCTGAACATACTGGCCACCATTGAACTCACAATCTTTTTGTATCCTCTGCCTTGGCGTAAGCTCATAGTCATCAGGGATATCCTTTATATAATAAATTCCATCATTTAGCAATTCAAATAATTTATTTCCAACACAACAAAGTTGACCTACATTATTTTCAGGTAAAAAATTCCAACATTGGTCAATTAAATCGCATTTATAAGGCACAAGACAGCCCTGCCCGATATTTACAGCCGGCTCAATCCCATTGATTATTGAAAACATATAAGTTATTCGTTCTTGAACATTCTTCTGAGCTGAATTGACATCAGCAGTTATATCTTCTTTTACAAAGAAATCATTAGGGTTAATTTTCCCATTTTTTACATATTTGTTGTTTACATGCAATAAAAAGCATTTATTAATTATTAGGCCCTGCTTTTCATATACATATTTTTGAAATGCAACATCCTCAATATTAATATCTTTAACTGAAGTTGAGCTTTTAACTTCGATGAGATCCCATTTATTATTATTAACTGGATTCAAAATATCTGGCCTGGCAAACAACCCATCAACCATAAAGCCTCCTTCAAAAAGAGGCTTTCTTTTGTCTAGTAGCACTTTTGTTTTTTCAATATTTTCTTTAAAATTCTCTGTCGGAACATCCACACCATCAGAAAATAAAGCCTTAGCCAAATTACCTACCAGATGTCCCTGATCGAAAATATGCTGCTTTGAAATATCAATTTCAGGAAGCCGGCTTTTATCATTTACATTAACCCATAAGAGTTTAGGACATTGTAATCCCTGCAGATACCTGCTTTTAGAAAGTATTGCCATCTGGTTAGCCATAATATCAGGTCAATTATAAAGGTTTTCATACCTTTTTGAAAAAAAAAGATTAACACACTTACTTTATTGAAAAATCAAAGGTAGAGCATATAAGTTTTGCAGTTAATAATAAATCAATTATTTTAAGGCTTTAAAATCATTACACTCAGGGTAAAACAAGGGGCTTTAGTCCAACCCATAAGTTGAAAAACTAGTTCTAAAAGCCCCTTAAATACCCTTTCTAAAAAATTGAAAAATCAAAACTTACAACTCAAAATAAACAGTGTATAACCTTTGCTATTCAATTTATATAAAAATCAATCCAAGGAGAAAAATGCAAAAATAATACCGACAAAGTCGGCATTATTTAGCATAACAAAAATTTTACAATAATGTTTCATGGATGAGCTTACCATTATTGGAAAATTTTTGGAATCATTGAATCAGATATATATCCTCTTAAGGAGCTGATTCAATAATTTAAAAATATATTTAACCGACGTAGTCGGCGAAATATCTTTGTTAAATGGGCCCGCGGAGATTTGAACTCCGGACCACCCGATTTCTTTTGCTGGTGTACTGATACATCCAGTATATCAGTCGGGCACTCCACCAGGCTAAGCTACGGGCCCAACATCTTCCTTAACAGAGTAAACAAGTCTTTTATAAATGTTACTGAATAATGATATGCCTTTAACACTTAATTTATCGATAAATTTATATACAAACAGTTAAGTAGTTCATACCATGACTTGGTACTCTGAGTTCGGGTTCAAGAGCAACCCACTTGATGTAAGGCCAAATCCAGATTTGGTGGGGCTAGAAAAACAAGAAAAGCAATTAATTAATCATATCACCAAAGAAGAAATCACATTTCTAAACGGGCTGACTGGCTCAGGGAAAAGTTCCTTACTTTTAAGAATCCAAAAAAAGCTTAAGGGACATAAATTCATTTATCTTGATGCTCAAGAACTTCCTGAAAATTTCAAGATTGAAGATGAGCTGAAAAATAAAAGGAGCTTCTTTGACAGGCTTGCGCTTAAGAATTATCCCAGAAAAAAACCGGTTCTAATAATCGATGAGTTTCAGGCAACAGATCCTAATATTGTTCTTCAAGCAAGAGCAGGATGGGAAAATCCTGTAAAAAGAAAAATAAAATCTATTGTTATCGCTCAAATAAGCAAAAGATTAAACAACATAACTCAGTCCTTTAAAGAACGCCTTGGTTCAAGAATAATAGAATTAAAACCGCTCGATGAAGATGAAATGACAGAAATACTTGAAAAAAGATTAAAAGTGCCTCACAAAAAAATCAACCTTACAGATAAAATTACAGAAGATGCGCTTTCTTTTATTGTGAGATGTTCAGGTAATAACCCCAGAAGGATGCTTGAATATATTGATGAACTCTTTGAATTCCATCATAGGAAATTCGGTGACAAAAACCCCTTATTCACACAAGATTATAAAATATCCTTTTATGGCGCAAAAGAGATACTCGGGCTTGACAAAGTACAAGTGGAAGGCTTCGTTCAAAAGGTTGAGCATGCATCTAGTAAAGGAGTAAAATTCAACAAAAAAGAACTTAAACTATTAAGATTCATAGATAAAAAACCATGCACAATAAGTGATATAGCAAAAAGATTTAAAGTTTCTGAAAGCACAGCTAGCAAATATATAACTGAGCTGAAGAAGCAAAAAAGCATAGTTTTTGCCGGAAAACAACAAAGAAAAAAACTCTGGCAGATAAACCCTTCTACAAAAAGGCGTTTAGTCAAGGTTTGAGAATTATTCTTCATTATAAAATGATTATAAACTTTTAAATACTCACCATATTCGTTTTTCACAAGTTAGATAACAAAAAGGCATTAGATTGTCTAAATGAATATGCTAAGCAAAGATAAAAGAGGGATAATATGGATAAGGAGAATGCATTTATTTTATGGTTTGACCAGTTGGGAATTAATGATGTAGGACAAGTAGGAGGTAAAAATGCATCACTTGGTGAGATGTATTCTAACCTTACTTCTAAGGGTGTAAACGTCCCGAATGGTTTTGCTGTTACTTCACATGCGTATCATTATATACTAGAAAAAGCAGATGTTAAATCAGATATAAGGAATATGCTCGATGGGCTTGATACAAGAGATGTTAGAGACCTTGCTGAAAGGGGTAGAAGAGTAAGAGATCTTGTTAAAGACCTTGAAATGCCAAAAGAGATTAGAGATGCAATAATAGAAGCGTATGCTAATTTATCCCTTCAATATGGGAAAAACGCCGATGTGGCTGTAAGAAGCAGTGCTACTGCTGAAGATTTACCAGATGCCAGTTTTGCAGGCCAACAAGAAACATATCTGAATATAAAAGGAGCTGAAGACCTGATTGAAGCCTGCAAAAAATGTTTTGCTTCATTATTTACTGACAGGGCAATATCTTATCGTGTTGATAAAAATTTTGATCATTTTGATATAGGCCTCTCAATAGGCGTCCAAAAAATGGTAAGAAGTGATAAGTCATGCTCAGGTGTTATGTTTTCTATTGATACAGAATCCGGGTTCAAAGATTTGGTTTATATAACCGGAGCATATGGATTAGGTGAAAATGTTGTCCAGGGTTCAGTTAATCCAGATGAGTTTTATGTATTTAAGCCTACCTTAAGAGAAGGAAAAAGACCCATTATAAGTAAACAAGTGGGAGCAAAGAAGATAAAGATGATTTATGCTAACTCTCCTAAGCATCCTACAAAGAACGTCAGCGTAAGCCCCGAAGATAGGCAAAAATTTGTGATAACTGATGATGAGATTCTTCAATTAGCTAAATGGGCAATGGTTGTGGAAGATCATTATTCAGAAAAGGCAGGTTATCACAAGCCAATGGATATGGAATGGGCAAAGGATGGTGAATCCGGCGAGATATTTATTGTTCAAGCTCGTCCAGAAACAGTGCATTCTCAAAGGGATCTTTCAAAGCTGAAAAAATATGTGATGAAGGAAAAGGGTGAGCCATTTGTAGTAGGCCATTCAGTAGGAAACAAAATCGGACATGGTAATGCTAATGTCATTAAAGATGTTCATGACATTAGCCAATTTAAAGAAGGTGAAGTGCTTGTAACAGATATGACTGATCCCGATTGGGAGCCAATAATGAAAATTGCTTCAGCGATTGTCACAAACAGGGGAGGAAGGACATGTCATGCCGCCATTATCTCACGGGAATTAGGCATCCCCTGTATAGTCGGAACGCTCAATGGTACTGAGAAAATCGAGTCAGGAAAAGAAGTTACTATTGACTGCTCACAGGGAGATGAAGGGTATGTTTATGAAGGACACCTCACATATGAAATTGAAGAATTGGATTTGGGTGAAGTGCCAGAAACAAAAACCAAGATCATGATGAATATAGGCAGTCCTGATACATCATTCGCGCAGAGCTTCTTACCCAATTCAGGAGTAGGTCTTGCAAGAGAAGAATTTATTATAAACTCTTATATCAAAGTGCACCCTAGAGCATTGTTGCACTTTGACAAAGTGCACGATCAAAAGACAAGAAAGCTGATTGAAAAGATAACCTATGGTTATGTTGATAAAAGACAATTTTTTGTCGATAAGCTCGCTGAGGGTGTAGGCAGGATTGCGGCTGCATTCTATCCTAAACCAGTAATAGTCAGGCTAAGTGATTTCAAGACTAATGAATATGCTAACCTAATAGGCGGAAGTGTATTTGAGCCGGAAGAGGACAACCCGATGATTGGCTGGAGAGGAGCTTCCAGATATTATGATGAGAATTATAAAGATGCATTTGGAATGGAGTGCCAAGCATTAAAGAAAGTGCGTGATGAAATGGGGCTTACCAATTTAAAAGTGATGATACCATTTTGCAGAACAATTGACGAAGCAAAAAAGGTAATTGCTGAAATGGAGCTCCATGAATTGAGGCGCGGTGAGAATGGCCTGGAAGTTATAGGAATGTGTGAGATACCATCTAATGTAATTTTGGCCGAAGAATTCCTTGAAATATTCGATGGGTTTTCAATAGGAAGTAACGACCTCACTCAACTCACATTAGGCCTTGACAGGGATTCAGAATTAGTTGCTCACGTATACGACGAAAGAAACGAAGCAGTGAAAAAACTTGTAAAGCAAGTCATTGACATATGCAACAAAAAAGGAAAATACATTGGATTCTGCGGGCAAGCGCCTTCTGATTATCCTGAATTTGCTGAGTTTTTGGTTGAGTGCGGAATTCAGACAATGTCTCTTAACCCAGATACAGTGGTTGGAACAACATTTAAAATAGCTGAAAAAGAAAAGCAATTAGAAAAAAATTCTTAGTTCTTAATTAATTTTTTTAATTTTTTATTTTAAAAAACTACGGTCGCAAATAGGCAAGAGAAACTTAATAAGAAGACCAATATAAATAATCCATAGCGAATACAAGGCAAATATTTTAAATAGAGCAAAAAAACTGCTGTACTTGGAGTACCTCCTAAAGCAATTACTGCGAACTTTATTCCTTTGATGGAAGTTTTTTACAAACAGAAAATGACATTGAAAATTAACAACCTAACAATAAATAACCCTTTTGTACTGGCACCAATGGCTGGCGTAAATTGTACCTCACACAGGCTCCTATGCAGGGAATATGGCGCTTCTTTGGTTTACACCCAGATGTATCACTCCGAGTTTCTTTTGCATAAATTTACCGAGGAAGGAAAACAATCAGTTTTTGATCTCATTAATATCCAAAAACAAGAGCGGCCTGTTGCAATCCAGCTTGTAGGAAGTGAACCGGATAAAATGGCCAAAGCCGCTGTGATAGTGCAAGAGATTGCTGACATAATTGATATAAACTGCGGTTGTTGCGACCCAGGACTTATTAAATCAAAAAGCGGAGGGTATCTTTCAAAAGATTTAGAATTGATGGGAAATATTGTAAAATCAGTCATCAATGCCACAAATATCCCAGTAACTGCAAAAATTAGAATCGGTTGGGATTCCCAGAATATAAATGGTGTAAGGGCAGCACAAATATTGGAATCATTGGGAGTAAGTGCAATAGCAGTGCATGGGAGAACTGTTAATCAAAAATACAGCGGCAAAGCTAATTGGCAGATAATCAAGCAAATAAAAAATAAAGTAACTACACCTATTATTGGTAATGGTGATGTAAGAAATACAGCGAAAGCTGTTGAAATGCTTGATAAGACCAAATGTGATTTTGTAATGATTGCAAGGAGAACAAAGGGTGACCCTTCTTTTTTCAGAAGATGCTTAAAAAAATATAATAAGGAACACCAAATATCTAAGCCTATACCTGAATCTAAAGAGTTATTCATAAAGTTTCTACGTTACTATAAAAAGTTTGACTCAAGCAAATCATTTACTGAATTGAAAGCCCATGCTATGTGGTTCGCAAAAAGAGCATGTATAGGGCCTAAGAAAAGAGAAATTATTGCTCATGCTACAACTGAAGATGAAATTGAAGAAGTATTCAAAGTTTTCTAGGAAGTAGTAACAAATTTTTATAAATACATCTTAAGACCCCCTTCAAGGGAAAAAGAGGTGTTTCCTTTCTTAAGAGGTGAAGATTATGGTTAGGATTTTTATAAATGGTTTTGGCAGGATAGGCAGACATATTTTCAGAGCAGGACAAAATGACCCTGAAATTGAATGGGCAGGTATCAATGACCTGACTGATACAAAAACACTTGCTCATCTATTAAAATACGATTCAGTTCATGGCAGATTAAATTCTACGATAGAGCACACTGAAAATTCATTAATTGTTGATGGAAAAGAAATAAAAGTGTACTCTGAAAAAGACCCAAGCAACCTGCCCCACGAAGAGTTAGGTATAGATGTAGCAGTAGAATGCACAGGACTTTTCAGAAAAAAAGAAGATGCGAAAAAACACATTGAAGCAGGGGCTAAAAAGGTCCTTATTTCTGCTCCGGGTAAGGGTGTAGATATATCTTTAGTAAAGGGAGTTAATGAGCATGATTACAATAAGGACAAACACCATATTATATCAAATGCATCATGCACCACCAATTGTCTTGCGCCAGTTGTTAAGGTTCTTGAAGATAATTTTGGAATTGAACACGGTTTTATGACAACGACACACGCTTACACAGCTGATCAGAGAGTAGTGGATTCTCCTCATAAAGATTTGAGAAGAGCAAGAACAGCTGCGCAGAATATTATTCCTACTACAACAGGCGCAGCCAAGGCAGTAACTGAGGTTATTCCGAGTCTTAAAGATAAACTCGATGGTATGGCCATGCGTGTTCCAGTTCCAGATGGTAGTATAGTTGATTTTAATTGCACTCTAAAAAAAGAGACGAATCCTGAAGAACTAGACTGGCTGTTTAAGAGCGTCTCAGAAAACGAGCTTAAAGGTATACTTGAATACTCGCAGGAGCCATTAGTTTCAACTGACATAGTTGGTAATTCCGCTTCATCCATCTTAGATAGTAGCCTGATTAAAGTAATAGGCAACAGATTTGTTAAGATTATCGCATGGTATGATAATGAATGGGGCTACAGCTGCAGGATGGTAGACATGGCAAAACACATTGTCTCATAACATAACTTTTAAATAGGAGTGTTTACTTTTTTTATAAATATTTTAATTATTTTTGGTGTTAAAGAGTGGTAACTAAAGAAGTTCCAAAGCATATAGGAATTATCATGGATGGGAACCGTAGGTTCTCGAAACGCCTAATGATGAAACCATGGAAAGGTCATGAATGGGGAGCAGAAAAAGTAAAAAGTGTACTTGACTGGTCTCATGAATATAATATCCGCGAATTAACATTATACACTTTTTCTTATCAGAATTTCAACCGACCAAAAGAAGAATTTAATTATCTTATGAAAATATTCAGAGAAAATTTTGATGAATTAAAAAATGACGAAAGGCTTTATAAAAATAAAATAAGAATAAATATTATTGGCAGGATTTGGGAATTTCCTGAAGACGTCCAAAAAAGACTCTACGAGATAATGGAACTTACAAAGGAGCATGACAAATATATAATCAATTTTGCTATGGCTTATGGGGGCCAGGAAGAGATAATTGATGCTGCCAAAAAAATAGCTACAAAAGTTAAAGATGGCAAATTAGACGTTGATAAAATCAATAAAGAAATATTCTCAAGCAATTTATACATGGGTGATGAACCTGAAATAATCATTAGAACAGGAGGAGAGAAAAGAAGCAGTAATTTCCTTTCTTTCCAAGCAGCGTATGCAGAATGGTTTTATGTTGAAAAAATGTGGCCAGAATTTGAAAAAAAAGATTTTGTAGATATTATTGAAGAATTCTCAGCAAGAAAAAGAAGATTTGGAAAATAACAAAAAATCGACGCAAGACGGCTACAAAGAAATGTTTCCATTTCTTGAACCAAAAATTCGATGAATTTTTGTTATCCCCGGCCAAAAGGATGGGGTATTACGCTCGCCTTACTCCATGTAGATTCCCAAGATGAACTTAGTTTATCTGGGCCCAATTGAATACCCCCAATTTGGGTTTTGGAACAATGAAAAGCGATTTTCATGTTCAAGAAATCTTTGATTTCTTTGAATTGAAAATTTCGCCCTAAAATTAAGATTCATCTTAATCTACGAACGATTAGTGAGTATGCTTAAAATGTATTTTAAACCACGAACGATAGTGAGTATGGGACAAGGGTACAATCCAGAGCATAGCTCTGGATGTTCCAAAAATCCAAAGGATTTTTGTTATTTTACCCCTATTCAAATCTGATTATTCCACTAATTTTTAATTTTAGATACATAATGGAATAATCAGGGTCCGAGAAAACTGTTAAGTTTTCGATAGACTCTCCCCCGAGATTTTCAATAATTAATTCAAAGATTCTAATTTATCCATTGATTAAGGTTAAGAAAAAGAAGTTTTAAATAAATAAATAAATAAATAAATAAATTATTTCGAAACAGTTGCATAGATTTCCCCTTCAACAGGTTTAGCGTATGTTGCTGAACTACTGGTAGGGTACCATTCTGCTGAGATTGAAAATTTTACCTTATCGCCTACTGTTAAACCTGTAGCACCATTAGTACACTCAACAATCCAGCTATAAGCCTTTCCTGCTTCCCAGACAACCTCGTTACCTGCTCCACCAGCCGTCAGCATATCATCACCATTACAGTCACCACTACCATCCTTATCTAAGCAAATCCCATAATTTCCCGAGGTGCAAACGCCCGAATAGTCAGTTGAAATCTCAAAATTCCTAATATGAACATTTCGCCCAAAATTATTAATCAATCTAGCCATTACGGTTGGATTATCACCTGAAGCGTCATCTCCTGCCTGCTTAATTACGTATTGTTCACCTTTACAAAGTATAGGCGTTCCAAACTTACACCTATCCGGCAAGAATTTCTGAGGGCTCAAAACACCAAAATATGCAAGTGCCCCGATCATAATCATTATAACCAGAAAAGCCCAACCATAAGTCATAAGGAACTCAAGAGCTGCCTGTCCTCTTTTTTTTTTTAACATTTATCTATCACCTCTTTTGACACTGAGTTTAATAACCAACATAAGTATATCATAATTACTTTATTATTTAAATTTTACTTTTTTGGATATTGTTTAGTGACTGAAAAATTGGCATAGTTAATCATTCCTAAGGAAAAAATATATAAAAGTCTTATGCAGAATCCCGAAATATGTTACAAGAATCCCTTAAAGAATGGTTCAAAAGGTATATTAAACATAAAGATATTTTTGACAATAAACTGGAACGATTCAATGAGGATAATAAGCTAATTAAAGTAATCTACAAGAATGACGAAATAACTGCTCTTATTGAGCCGATTATGCAAGATATACAGTCAATTGAAGAAATCCTTAAGAAAAATGAAAAGGTAATTCTCGTAACTTTTAATAATAAAAAAAATCTAAATTTTGTTGTAGGCATGTGGCAGAGACTTGCTGAATTTAAAAATCTTAAAATAATCTTTTCAAATCCAGAAACACAAGGAGATGACAAATGGATAATAATTCCCTACACACATAATAAAATCACCTCAGCTTCTGCGCTTGAAGCGGGTCTTAAATCAATGTTCAACAGTGTCGAAGAGGTAGAAAGTTATTAATATGACATGTTAATTTACTCTATAAGTGGACCCATAGCATAGTCTGGATAATGGTGGGGTTTTTGCTGAGTCTTAAATCAAGCCAGAAGGGCAAATAGTGCGGCCGGCTTCGGACCGGTTGACGGGGGTTCGAATCCCTCTGGGTCCGTTATTTTACATTTTATAAAGATAATTTCTTAATATTTTTGTTAAAAAAAAGAAGAATAATTTATATACTTTAAAACAGACAAATATAAATAGGTGTAAAACAATAAATACTTTATGAAAGCATTAGTAGTAGACGATTCTGTGTTTATGAGAAAGGCTCTTAATAAAATAATAAATGATTATGTTGAAAGTGTCTTTGAAGCAGGTGATTTCGAATCAGCGGTTTCAGCTTTTAAACAAGAAAACCCAGATATTGTTTTTCTGGATATAATGATGGAAAAAACAGATACTGGCTTGACAATTCTTGATACAATTAAACAAATAAATCCCAATTCAAAGATAGTTGTAGTCTCATCATTAGATAAAAATAGTTCAATCGCAAAAGAAGCATTTGAAAAAGGCATAAGCGGATTTGTAAGAAAACCTTTCAGTCCTGAATCAATACAGGAATTTCTCAAATAACAAAAATTTTGGGTTTATTGATTGCAAGCCCATCCACAACCTAAA
>JBNJGV010000015.1:0-31075 GCA_051819785.1 Nanobdellota archaeon
CCAGGTAAGGCTGTAGAATTTGCAGTCAAAATGAAAAGGATGCCTCAGGAATCTATTATGAAAGAGAGACTAAAAAAAAGCGAAATCAGTTTTGAACATATAAAAAAGATTTCTGAAATATTAAGCCAATTTTATAATAATGCTCAACGGGGGCCTGATATTGATTCCTATGGCTCTCTTAAAAATATAAAGAGTGCTACTGATGAAAATTTTGAGCAGACAAAAGATTATGTTGGGAAAATATTTGAAAAAGGAAAATATGATTATATTATTTCAGCATCAGAAAGGTTCTACAAGCAAAAAAAAGAGGTCTTTGAGCAACGGATTAAAAGTGGTAAAATCGTTGAGTACCATGGTGACCTCCATTCAGGCAATATATTCGTTGACGGTAATGATGTTTGTATCTTTGATTGTATCGAGTTTAATAAATCATTTAGAAGGGGAGATATTGCAGGCGATATAGGTTTTCTGTCAATGGACCTGGAATTTTTAGGAAAATGTCACTTATCAAAATATCTTATTCAAAAGTATGTTGATAACACTAATGATTATGATATTTACATGGTTCTTGATTTTTATAAGTGTTACAGGGCTTATGTAAGGGCAAAGGTTACTGCTTTTATGTTAAAGGATTGCAGCGATCCAAAAGAGAGAGAAAAGTTGGAAAAACAAGCAAAGAATTATTTTGAATTGGCTTATTCTTATGCTAGGATTTTTGACAATCAAAAGCCATCAATTATAATAAGTTGTGGGATTACAGCCACAGGAAAGTCAAGATGGCTTAAAACAATAGCAGATGTTTTGAATGCTGGTGTTTTGAGAACAGATAAAGTCAGAAAGGAAATTATGAATATAGATGATTCAGAGGAGCGCAGTAAAAGTTTTTTTGAAAAACATTATACAGAAGAGAAGCGACAAAAAGTTTATAATGAAATATTCAGAAGAGTTAAAAAGGTCTTGAAAGCAGGCGGGAAAATAGCAATTGATGCAAGCTTTATAAAAAAAGAAAATAGAGATTATGTAAAAAAATTGGCTAAAGAGTATGGCGCAGAGTTTATAATTATTGAAACTCATGCCAGTGAAGATGTAATAAAATCAAGGTTAGAACAACGTAGACATAGAGAGGATAATATAAGTGATGCTGATTTTGAGAATGCTTATAAATATCAATTAAATAATTTTCAGAAACCTTCCAGTGAAGAGGGTGTATTAATCAGGCTAGATACTGAAAAGGATGATTTTAGTAATCTGAAGAAAATGAGAGGTGAGCTGGAGAAAATCTTTGATTTAGATTTAGTTTCGGAGTCATATGAATGCTGAAGAACTGATTGATAAGTTTAGATATAATCTGGGTGATTTCTGTTATACTCAATGCAAAGCTTATTGTTGTAGAAAAGGACATATTACTATAAGCAGACAAGAGGCTAAACTAATAACTGGTTTCTCTTTTTATTCTTGTATTTTTAAAGGTAAGATGAAAAAAAGAGGAGAAAAATTTGTTCTATCTCTTCAGGGTGGGTGTCCTGCTCTAAAAAATAAAATGTGTTCTATTCACAATAACCCCGACAGACCAAAAATGTGTAAAGAATTTCCACTTTTTTTAGAAAATGATAGAATATTACTTTCAGAAAAGTGCTATGGCAAGAACAAATTTTATCCACTCTGGTCAGAAGCTAAAATGAGCAATGTAAAGGTTGATTACTGTTGACTGGTTTGTTTTTTTACAACATTGCTTTTACATTATAATTGTAAATTCACCTTTTGGCTTTAATTTTTCAATAATCTCTTTTGGGTTCCCCCTGTAAAATTCTTCGTATCTTTTTGTTAATTCTCTTGCAATGAATATATTATCATCGGGATAATTATCTTTGAGAATTTCAAGGGTTTTTATTATCCTGTGCGGTGATTCATAAAATATTGCGGTCATTCCCCCTTGCTTGCTTTTAGTGATTAGGTCAAGTTTTTTCTTTTTTGTTTTAGGAAAAAAGCCATAGAACGTAAATTTATCAGTAGGAAAACCAGAAACTGTGAGAGCTGCTAAGAAAGCTGAAGGTCCAGGAATAGGTGTTACTTCTATGTTTTCCTTTATACATTCTCTGATTAATTTATAGCCGGGATCTGAAACGCAAGGGGTTCCATTTTCAGAAACAAGTGCTGTATGGTGGCCTTCTTTGAGCAATTCAATTATTTTCGGGATTCTTTTTTTGGCATTATAATCATTATAATTTATAAAGTGTTTTTTTGGGATATTGTTGTATTTTAAGAGTTTCCCGGTAGTTCTGGTGTCTTCTGCTAGTACATATTCTACAGTAGAAAGGGTTTCTATTGCTCTTTTAGTAATATCGCCCATATTGCCTATAGGGGTTGAAACAATATATAACATCAGTCTTAAAATTTAAACAATTGTTTTAAATGTTTCGGTAGGCTTGTAAAATAATCACTTTATTTTTGGTTCAAGAAATGGAAACATTTCTTTGTAGCCGTCTTGCGTCGATTTTTTGTTATTTCAAGAGATTTCGGGGAAAATCAATTTTTTGCCTTTTACAGTTTAAAAAAACAAAATTTTTGCTTTAACTGTTAAAAATAGTTAGCAAAATATAAAAAATACTTAATTAAAACTATTCTTATGGGAAGTGCTGCGATTTTTGATGTTGATAAAACACTTTTAAATGGTAATTCAGGGTTAATTTATACTAAATTGCTAATTAAGGAGGGGTATTTTGGTTTATTTGACATTATAAAGGCAGGTTTTTTTACTTTTCTGTTTGCGTTTAAAATCATTGATTATCGAGTTGCTATGGGGTGTGCTTATTCTTTGCTAAAGGGCGTAAGCAGAGATGATTTTCTAATGGTACTTGAAAAGTATTATTTTTCACATATTAAGCCAGTAATCTTCAGGCGTATGATTAAAGAAATAGGAATACATAAAAAGAGAAACAGAAAAATAGTATTTGCTACTAATTCAATGAAGGAAATGGTAGAAAAATTAGCTGATGATTTAAAGGCGGATTTTTTAATAGCAACTGAAGCAGATGTTAAATACAAAAAGTTTACAGGTGATCTTAAAAAGCCTTGTTTCGGAAAATTTAAAGCTAAAAGAGTAAAAAATTTATGCAAAAAGGAAGGTATTTCTTTAAACGATAGCTATGCGTATACTGATCATCACTCAGATGAGTACTTGCTGAGGTTGGTAGGAAATCCTGTAGCTGTTAATCCTGACAAAAAGCTTAAAAAGTTTGCCAAAATTTGCAATTGGAAGGTGATTGAGATATGATAAATACGATTATTTTTGACATGGACGGAGTAATTGTGGATTCGGTTCCACTACATCTGGGTATATGGAGAGAAGTTGCCCAAAAGTATGGTATTGAAATTGAAGACAAGCTTTTTGATGATTTAAATGGTATGGATACACCACACATATCAAAGCGTTTGATTGAAAAATTTTCATTAAATACTTCAGTAGATGAGATGAGCAGTCTTAAAAGGAGTATTTCAAGTGAAAAGCTTCAAAAAGGAGTTAATTTGTTTCCTGGTGTTAAGGATGCCATCGGAAATCTTAAGAAGCTAGGGTATAGGATTGGCCTTGCGACTATGACTCCAAGAATACATGTTGAGTCAACTTTGGGGTCTAATATACTTGAGCTTGAGTTGGACCAAATAATTACTGATGATGATGTAAGTAACCCTAAGCCTGCGCCTGATGTTTTTTTAAAGTGTGCAGAAAAGCTAGGTAAAGAACCTTATCAATGTGTTGTAGTTGAGGATTCATTGAATGGCATAAGTGCTGCTAAGGCAGCAGGAATGAAAGCAGTTGCTATTACTAATACAACTTCCAAAGATAAATTTGTTCAGGCGGATGCTATAATATCTTCAATGAAACAACTTAATCAAGATTTACTTGAAGCTCTTGAAGCGCGTGTTGAAATAACCAAGGAGGAATAAAATGAATGACTATAAGATAAAAGACATTAATCTTGCACAATGGGGCAGAAAAGAAATAGAGATAGCTGAGAAAGAAATGCCTGGTTTGCTCGCAACAAGAGAAAAGTATGGCAAAAGTAAACCTCTTAAAGGCGCTAAAATAAGCGGGAGCCTTCATATGACTATACAGACTGCAGTATTGATAGAAACACTTGTTGAACTTGGGGCTCAAGTCAGATGGGCATCATGTAATATATTTTCAACACAGGATCATGCAGCTGCTGCAATTGCAAAATCAGGTATACCAGTCTTTGCATGGAAAGGGGAAACTCTTGAGGAATATTGGGAAACTTTAGAAAATGCTTTGACTTTTCCTGATGGTACAGGCCCTGACTTGATTGTTGACGATGGTGGGGATGCAACTCTTATGGTTCACCAGGGTGTAACTTTTGAGAAGAATCCTGGATTATTTGATAAAGATTATGAAGAGTCTCCTGAGGATTTCAGGGAACTTGTAAAAAAGCTTAAAAAAATATATGAAAATGATTCAGGCAGATGGCAAAGATTTGCTGAAAATATAAAAGGAGTTTCTGAAGAAACTACTACAGGTGTCCATAGGTTATACCAAATGCTTGATTCTGGCGAGCTTTTATTTCCCGCAATAAATGTCAATGATTCTGTTACTAAATCAAAGTTTGATAATCTTTACGGTTGCAGGGAAAGTCTGGTTGATGGTATAAAAAGAGCCACTGATGTTATGATTGCAGGTAAAACTGCAGTTGTTTGTGGTTATGGTGATGTAGGAAAAGGTAGTTGTCAATCACTAAGAGGATTAGGTGCCAGGGTTATAGTCACTGAAGTTGATCCAATTTGCGCTCTTCAGGCTGTTATGGAAGGCTATGAGGTAAAACCCATTGAAGAAACACTAGATGAGGGGGATATCTACGTAACAGCAAGCGGGAATATGCAGGTAATAACTGTGGAACATATGAAAAACATGAAAGACCAGGCAATTGTATGCAATATCGGCCATTTTGATAATGAAATACAAATTAGTTCCTTGGCTACTAGTGAAGGCGTTAAGAAAGTAAATATTAAACCCCAGGTTGATAAATATACTTTTAAAGATGGTCATGAGATTTTCATTTTAGCTGAAGGTAGGCTTGTAAACCTTGGTTGCGCAACAGGACACCCTAGTTTTGTTATGTCAAACTCTTTTACAAATCAGGTTTTAGCCCAGATAGATTTATGGCAGAATCGTCATGAAATAAAAGTTATGATGCTTCCAAAGGAACTGGACGAAGAGGTTGCAAGATTACACTTGTCTAAATTGGGTGTTAAACTCACTAAATTATCAAAGGAGCAGGCGGATTATATTGGTGTTAAGCCAGAAGGACCATATAAAGCGGGACATTACAGGTATTAGTCCAGGAAAAGGGATTACTAAACTTAATTCATCTTTTGATTATTATCTGGAGTCAGAAAAGTTATTCCAGAAAATTGATGAAAGCAAAACACCTAATGATTTTGGATTCCAGAAACTATGTTTCCCTCTATTATTGAGTGAAAGTTTAGAAAACGAAAGTGTCAATACTTCCTTTTCTTCTTCACCATCTTTTTTTTTTGAGAATAAAAAAACTATAGACCATAAAGTTAAAGAACCTAAAAAAAGCGATTTAAAAAAAAACGTTAAAAGTTTATTGGATGAGCTTGAAAATATCAGGACAGATAGGTGTGATTTTCTTGAAGCCCAGAAAAATGAATCGATGCAGTATGGCGGCTTTGATTCAAATTTTTATTCAACTCAGACTTCAGTGTATAATAACTTCATGAATTCTTATATGGATGAAAAGTATGAAAAAACAGGGGATACCAAAAATGATATAAGTATGCCAGGGGAAACAAAAAGTCTAAAACAAGGTGACGAAGTAATTGATTATAAAGAACGGAAAGAATATGCGAAAAAGGTAATGCTAAATTCTAGGTATGGCAACAAGACAATGCCACATTCAAGCCAGGCTGAAAAACAAAAATACGAGATGTGGAAAGCCTCCAGTAAATTCAACCAGATTCTCAGTTTCATTATGTATGATTCGCTTCAGATGCTGCAATAATTATGTTATTAAACCTTCTACTTTATATTCTTTTAAGTGATTTGATTGATTGTCAATCCTCAGCCAGTTGTATGTATGATTTATATGCCATGATGTTGGTTCTTTTTCTGAAAAATATAAATAATCAACACAGGTTTTCTCTTTAGTGTCTATACCCAGATCTTCTAGTTCTCTTAAATCAACCAAACTTTCTATGCCATGTTCGCTTGCGCTAAAATTTCCTGAAAGTCTCATTAAGTAGCTGGGTGAAGAGTTTGTATGAATATATTTATTATCAGCAATATGCTTGAGAAGATTAGTGGTATTGCTTCCTGTTACAAAATCAGTTGAATTTACTGATTTAATGATATTAACTACTTTGCCATTTGTCTTGATATTATACAATGGATCTTCAAAGTCGATTATGCTTAGATTTGCTACAAGATTTTTCTCCCTGTTCCATTCTGCGAGACCTTGCTTATCAGAGATATTTAAAGAAGTATTCATCTTGATGGATATCTTCCATGGTGTTATATGGTCTACTTCTATATTATTGATATGATATTTTATATTTATTGACATAGAAGATGACTCTTTTTTTATCTTTTCAAACCACACACTCAATTCACTATTGTTCATTACAGAAAGGTAGCTGCCATTGTAAGTTCCGTTTATTATTATATTTTCGAGTGATTTATCAAGGTTATTAATGTATTTTCCTTTTGATGTTATTTGCTGTTGTATTCCTAAAAGTCCCCTGTATGTTGAGATGTACATTCCCCTTTTGATATCTCTTTCTAAATCACTTATAAAATAATCAATTGATTTAATCCGGTTTTCTAAAACAAATGATTTATCTTTCATGTCATCCATGTTAGATGTATGTAGAACCATAATTAATATAGATGCCATTACTAAGGCAATTAGAGTGAAAAAGGCTCCTTTTTTACCTACTTCCATATACTTACCTCTGCGGTTGCTGGTCCCCATAAATATGGAACATTCTTTATTATCTTCATATTTACATTTAGGTCCTCTTCATTGAAATCTATGAAAATTCTGCCATTATTGTTATAATCAGCATAATCTAGAAAATTGTACATGGCTACATTGTATGAATCATCAGTATCTATGTTTTTTAGGCTATGGCTTTCGTTAGTATAATTACATATTTCTGTGCCAGTATAGCTTTCAGGAACCTTTACTTGCATTATTTTGCCCATTATGTTTTCAATTCTCCAGAGGCATCCTTCTGCTTTTGGCAAAACAGTACTATATGGGGTGCTGGCGTTGAGTATATCCATAAGTCCAGTATATATTATTGAATTATTTTCTGAGCAATTAGTGCTGTTGTCCGGGTTATTTCCAACCCGTAGCTTGAATTTATTTATTTCCCCTGATTTTAAGATTTCTGGTGGTATGGAGATGCTATATGGGTCCCCCAACCTAGAAAAATCATGTGAGTATTTGCTTAGATTGAATATATCAAAAGTGCCATCTGAATTCTGAACATGTAAGGAATACGTCCAAAATTCATCTGAATAGGAAGTGATTTTTGCGTCAATTACTTCTAATTGTTTTGGTATATAAAGCTCTTTTGAGCATGAATCAAATCCTTGTTCTTCAAAATATATTGGCACTTCGCCGTGTTTAGTCTTATGTTTAGTTGATGAATAATTATATTCAATAAAAGAGTCTCCATAAAGTATTGAAGGGGTAAGGTTCCCTTTTGTTATAAGTCTTTGGGATGAAAGTTCTGTTGAATCTATTATATGTGTTGCAATCTCTTTGTAAAATAACATTAACTCTGATGCATTTTGGCTAATAAGAAATGTTCCATTGCCTTTTTCTGCAATATTTGAAAGCGTATAATTAGCCATTGAGCAATCTGTCATAGGGCCCATACCAACTGCAAAAATGGTCGCGTTTAAATCGTTATGTAGTCTTTGTGCTGAATTAATTGCGTTATTTGCAGGTGCTAAGCAGTCATTTGTTGCACAATCACTTTCATCACCTGTGCAGCTTATGGATTGCCACCATGCAGGCCATTGTGCAGTTGTGCCAGTTGAATCTTCATCACATCTCCACTGGAAACCATCATAATAACCACCCGTACAATATGTAGGTATACCATCTGTCATTACAACTACATATTTTTTCCTGCTTTCGTTACTATAGGCATCAAGAATCTGATAGGCTTGATTAATTGAGCATGCGAGGCATGTCCCTCCATGTATTTCATTTTGGCTTTTACTTTTGTACCTGTCTTTAATTTCTTGTTCAATATTATCATGTTTTATTTCGCTTAAGTCATTACTATAAAATGGATTAGCATTGTCAGAAAAGTCTGAAAGCCAGAGCCTGTTACCTGCAGGTAGTGATTCATTCATAATAATATCATTAATCTGGGAATCAAGGCAGCCGGCAATTCCTAATCTTCTTGAATTGGGGTCTTCTAAATCTGAGTCTTTACATCCAGGGATAGAGTTTCCAACAGGTGGGCATCCCCATTGGCCCATCCTGCATTTCATGCTTCCTGATAAATCTGTTATCAGTATTACATCAGCATTTCCTTTAGTAAGGACTTTTTTTCTAGTTGTATTAAAGGATGCAAATCTTATTGGAACTGTTGAATTGCTTAATGATTCATAATCTAATAAGTTAGGAAAGCTGGTAAGTGTTTTATTTGAGATTTCTTGTGTAGTTTCACTTCCATTTGCAGTCATATTAAAAATTACCCTGTCGCCTATTGTCATGTAAGTTGTGTAATTTGATTTAAAATGAAGATGTATTCTCATTGAGCTCAGGTTTTCCGGGAAATAAACAGAAGAATATAAATTTGCCATACCATTTATTTCAGGAAGAAAGTACTTAGAAGAATTTTTTCCTTTTGAATATATTTCATCTGTAAAGTAATCAATAGATATGTATCCTCCGGCAATATAGTCATCATCAATTTGTTTGTTTTTGAACTTAATTGTAAAGTTATTTTGTTTGCCTAAAACAATGCTTGAATTACACTGAGATATATTCCAGTTGCCTGGCTGCATATTTTTTTTTTCAGTTATGAAATCGTCACATTTCTCTTGGTTGATAAATAGTGAAAAATTGTCTCCTGCAGAAAGTTGTAAGGACATTCTTGTAATTTTAGCGTCTTTTGGTATATTTTTTATAAATCGGGAGAGTTCCCCCTGTCCAACAAAACCTCCAAAATACGCATATCTTGAGCGTTTATGTTTTCCAAGGCTTGAAAAATAAATTCTGGCTGATGTTCCATTGAGAGGTTTTCCTGATTCTATTCCTGTGATTAGGCTTTTGTGTGATATTAACTCTTCTCCAGGTGTTTTGTTGTTAGAATATAAAATATTATTATTTATTTTTACACTTACTCCATAACCTGGAGGGGCCAATGGAGTAATTATTTCTTTTGCTAGCCTTTTTGCAGTTGTTGTCTCATCTTTTGCCCAAAACATGCCAATTTGTTCAATTATAGGGGTATTTTTATCTTTAATGCTTTTGTTTTGAATCAATGAATTTAGGTAACTATTGTTAATATCAGATACTTTATTGGATGCTAAAATATTAGAAATGTCCTGGCTGAAAAAATATACTTGTTTGTCGGGCTTATCATTGATATAAACTAGAGAAACAGATGATATGGCAAAAACTAGAACAAAAAGAGCTATTAAAGCATCCGTGCTAAAGAAAAATCCTTTTTTTATGCCCATCCTATTACCACCATATTTATTGGCTCTTTTTCAAATATTACAATCCTTTGGGTCTTGGCAATTTGATCTGCTGAAATCTGGCTTGTATTTATTTTGTTATTTTCAAAGTTTATATCTTGTTTCCCTGTTAGATATTTTCCACTTATTTTTATTGGTTTATCTTCGTTATCGATAAAGTAAATAATAAAATTGCAATCTATCCCTAGACTCTTTTTTATTAATGTATAATTATTTTCACTTAATTTATAAAATCTTTCAATTTTTTCTTTACTGATTGTTTGACCCTTTTTTATGACTCCCGGGCGTATTAGATTAGAAGCGTTCCAGTTTTCAGGGACACCTTTTGATAAAAGGTTTTCTGAAATGCTATTAACCTGAGTTGATATTTTCTCAAAGTTATCGTCAGATTTTTCTAAATTAGGCAAAAATTGGTAAAACATAGCTATAACTGATAGGAATATAACTGTTGCAAATATAAATTCTATTGTCCATGTTTGCGCTTTATTTGATATAAACAACACCTTTCTGTTTTATTATTTTGTTATTACCTTTATTTATGTCTCCTTTTATCTTTGGAATATGATAGAAAAATTCCATATCTGATTTACTCGAGGTAATTTTAAAACTCTTTTTTGTATTTGTAATAGTGTATTCAAGACTATTTATTTTATCTGGTATATCGATAAACCTTTTGTAACCATTCTTAACTTCAGAGGCTAAAATAATCTCATTTTGTAAGTATACTCCAAAGTCAGAGAATGTCTTTTCTTCTTTATCTTTTGAAATCTCACTTGAATAGTTATGCAAAACCCCCAGAAAAATTATTGAAAAAAACGCAACAATAGTTATTAGGATCATAAATTCATTTGCTATTTGCCCACTTTTCTTTTTCATTTTTCACTTATTTTCACATTATTTTCCTGAGCAGTTATGACTATTTCTCTTAAGCCAGGTAATGGATCGAGTGAACCGGTAAGGTTCACATCTGAATATTTAGAGACACTTAATACTGATTCAGCAGTGCGTATCTTAAAAGTAACTTTATTATTTTCAATTATTACATCAGAAATTGTTTCTGGCATTCTCACCTCGATTGTTGTCTTGCTTGGGCTTCCTATAAAGTACACTTTTTCTGAATTATCAACAATTGAGTTTACGATATTTTTGGCTTGAATAATATTAACATCATCTCTTACTGTTGTTTGGTTATTCATATAAATTAGAATTAATGGCATAATCATTATCAATGCGATTCCCACAATAAAAGTATATTCAAGACTGGCTTGACCTCTTTTTTTGTTCATATTTTATAAATTAAATATATTTATATATAAATTTAATTAAAGCACTCTCTTCAGTCTTATTCTACTCTGTAATGATAACGAAGCATTTATAAGTAGTTTTTATATGTACTTGTTATATGAAAAAATTCAGAATTCCTAAAGAGGAGCAATTTATAAAAAAAATATCAATTGCTTTGCTAATCCTTTTTACGCTTACTATTTCCGGAGCAATATTTCATAATCATAATCTTGGTGGTGTAGAAAAAGATTCCTCATTTAGTGATTCTGTGTTTTATACTATCAGCCTTATAACTCATACGAACAGCGAAGAAGTGAATCAGAGTATTTTTTATATGGGGGTTGTTTTATTGGGTTATGTTACACAATTCTATATTTTATACATTATTTTAGAATTTATGTTAGAAGGTAAATTAAGAAGTATTTTTTCAGAGGTGAAAATCTTGAATCATGTGAAACATATGAACGGTCATGTTATTGTTTGCGGAGGAGGCAGAGTAGGTAAAAATGTTGCATTTGAATTAAAAAAATATCAAATGCAGTATATAATCCTTGAAGCGGATAAAGAAAGGGTCGAGTATCTCAAAAAACTGGGTTTAGAGGCCATTACTGCTGATGCTCTTGATGAAAATGAGCTCAAAAAGGTTGGGATTGCAAAGGCCGGCCATTTGAGCGCTTGTTTAAGTGAGGACGGCGATAATATATTGCTGGTATTAACCGCCAAAGAGCAAAACCCAATGATTAATATTTCAGCACGCGCAACACGTGATAAAACTGTTAATAAATTGAGGCATGCAGGTGCCAGGCATATTATACTTCCCGAGGTCCTTGGCGGCATGCAGCTTGCTCACTCATTAGTAAGAGATGCAAGGCAAGGACGTTGAAAGCATTAAAGAAAGATATAAATAGGTAAAATCTATTTGTTATATAAAAAAGAGGGGTTAGATGGCAAAAGTATCTAAAAATAAAAAATCTGTAAAGCAAAAAAAGAAGACTAAAGCCACTAAAAAGAAGGAAGGGGCGACTAAAACAAAGTCTCCAAAGAAAATGTCCCATAAGTCAAAAAATTCTAAATATGCTTATTCACAAAAGAAAACAAAAACAAAGTCTTCTAAGGCATCTGCTAAGAAAAAAAGCATTAAATCTTCAAGTAGTTCTTTTTCTAAAAAAGAAACACTTTCTAAGAACACAGATAGAGTAAATGAGATTGATTCATATTCTTTTAATTCAGATAATATGCCTGTTGAAGTGCGTATCTACACGCTGCATGGTGAATTTGTTCCAGTTTATGAAGTTTCAATTTCTTCTATAAGTCCTACTACTGAAACTATACTTGAGCAGATAAGGAAAAAGCTTATCAGGGAAGTTAATCTTGGTATGACTGATATAACACAGGCAAAGGATACAAATGCTATAGAAGAGAAGTTTAAAGAGACGATATCTGTTATGATAAAACGTTATTTTCCTGATGTAGATGATAATGTTAAAGAATATCTGACAACTTATCTTATACAGAAAAGTTTAGGAATGGGCCAGATTGAAATTTTAATGAATGATAATTTTATTGAAGAGATAACTATCAACTCCAGTCAAGAACCTGTGTGGATTTTTCATAAAAAGCATGGTTGGATAAAAACTAACATTAATATTGAAAGTGAAGAACAAGTAAGGCATTATGCTGCCATGATAGGAAGAAGGGTTGGCAGGCAGATTACTGTTTTAGAGCCTTTACTTGATGCTCATCTTAATGAAGGAGATAGAGTAAATGCAACAATAATGCCTATCTCTACAACTGGTAATACAATAACAATAAGGCGTTTTTCAAGAGAGCCATTCACAATAACTCATTTTCTTGAGTATAACACTTTAAGTCTTGAAGCTGCAGCACTTATATGGCTTTCGATGCAGTATGAGCTCTCATCGCTTATTGCTGGAGGAACTGCTTCAGGTAAAACATCCACATTAAATGTACTGGCGACTTTTTTCCCTCCAAACCAAAGAATTCTATCTATAGAAGATACAAGAGAGATTAGACTTCCTAAATTTCTTCATTGGGTTCCTATGAACACAAGAACCCCAAATACTGAAGGCAAAGGCGAAGTATCAATGGAGGATTTATTGGTAAACTCACTGAGAATGAGGCCTGACAGGATATTGGTTGGTGAAGTAAGAAGACAAAGAGAGGCCGAGACTTTATTTGAGGCAATTCATACGGGTCATAGTTGTTATGCAACTTTCCATGCAAATAGTGTGGGTGAAACTATTAATAGGTTGACAAATCCTCCTATTGATGTTCCTAAAACCATGCTTCCCGCTATTTCATTAGTGATTGTTCAATTTAGAAACAGGCGGACCGGTAAAAGAAGAACTTTCCAATTAGCTGAAGTGATGCCTGATTCCTCTTTTAATATTCTTATGCAATATAATGCAAAAAAGGATAAGCTTGAGAAAGTAAATGAGTCCAAGGTGCTTATTGATACACTATCTATGTATACTGGCTTTACAAAAAAAGAATTAAATTTGGATTTAAAAGAGAAAATAAAAATTTTGCAATACTTGCTTGATAACAAGATAAAAACCGTTGATGGTGTTGGCAGAGTTATGGCTGAATACTATACTAATAAAGATAATTTAATGAAATTTGTCAGGCAAAACAGGTTGTTGGGGTGAAATGAGTGGCTAATCGCGTATTCCGCTACATTGCGGGCAAGATGCCTAAACTGAGAGATAAGCTTATACAAGCTGAAATCACTTATAGTCCGGAGGATTTTGTTAAAAGATCTTTTGTGAGTTCTTTTATGCTTTCCTTTGTTTTGGTTATAGTTTTTGGTGGCGGTTTGCTAAGTTCTTCAGATATACCTTTTAGTTTTATAGTAATAGCTTTTCCTATAGTTCTTTTTATTGCTTTGAATTATTTTCTCAGGGTTCCTGATGCAGTTCTTAAAAAAAAAGATAAAGAAATTAACAGGGAGATAGTGTTTGCCACGAGATTCTTAATAATTGAGACTGAGGCAGGAGTGCCTTTGTATGATTGTTTTTTGAATATTTCAAAAACATATAAATCAATTGGCAAATATTTTAGCTCGATAGTTGAAAGTGTTAACCTTGGTACAAGCTTGGAAGATGCTGTAAATGATGTAGTTGAAACATGTCCCAGTAGGAATCTACAAAAGGTTTTGTGGCAAGTTTTAAATACGATTAATACTGGAGCAGATGTAAGCAAACCACTGTCATCAGTTCTTGCTCAGATAATAAGGGAGCAGAAAATTGAGGTAGAAGAGTACGGAAGAAAATTAAATCCAATGGCGATGTTTTATATGATGATTGCTGTTATATTACCTTCCCTTGGAACAACGATGCTTATAATATTTTCTACTTTTACAGGATTTAATATAAGCTTGGGCATCCTGTTATCTATTGCGGGCTTTGTAGCTTTTGTACAGTTCATGTTTTATGCGATGATTAAATCATCACGGCCAGCTGTTGAAATGTAAAAATGTTTAATAAATATAAAAAAGAAAAACAAGAAAACCCTAATAGTCTTAAAAAAAAAGACAAGTCCGGGCCTAATAAGCAAAAGAAGAGTGATACTTCTAAAAATAAAAAGAACTTGAAACAAAAAATAAGAAAGAGTGTATCTGAAAGAAGAAGATGGTTTGCTGAACATATATTAAAAGCAGGTTTTGAGATAACTCCTTCTGAAGTTGAAGCGATTATTAATAAAGTAAGTGTCTCAATAGGGTTTATTATTGGTGTGTTTTTTGCCGGTAAGGGCATAGTAAATGATGTTTCTTTTTTTCAGATTATTTTGGCAGGATTTTTATCTTTGGTTAGCTGTTTTTTCTTGTCTGTGATTTTGCTTAATATTTTTTTCAGAGTGATAATTGATATAAATAAATTCAAAAGAAGGCTTGAAATAGAGGAAGTTTTAGCTGATTTTTTCCAACTGGTATCGGCTAATATACGTGCAGGTATGCCTATTGATAGGGCATTGTGGTACGCAGTGAGACCCCGATTTGGTGTATTGGCAAAAGAAATTGAGATTGTTGCAAAAAAGGTATTTTCTGGAGGAGATTTAGAAAATGCTTTAATAGTGTTTGCGAATAAATATGATTCCGATGTAGTATTGAGAAGTGTTAATCTTTTGAATGAAGGAGTAAAGGCAGGCGGCAATGTTGGCGATTTACTTGACAAAATCTCCACAAACTTGCAAGAAATGCGAACTCTTAAAAAAGAGATGGCTGCGAACGTTACAACTTATGTTATTTTCATAACTTTTGCTGCTATTATTGCTGCTCCTCTTTTATTCGGTCTTTCAGGCGAGATGTTAAATGTTGTTCAGGGAATAGCTTCTGATGTGGATGTTTCCGGTTCTGTTTCAGGTGCTGATACGAGTGCTGCAGGCGGGATGGGAGGTATCGGAATGTCTATGTCTGTAAGTGAAGATAGCATCAAGCAAAGTGATTATAGACTGTTTGTTTATACTTGTTTGTTTTTTTCTTCATTGTTTTCGGCTATGATTGTAAGTACAATAAAAAACGGGAATGTAAAACAGGGTATTCAATATATACCTGTTTATATGGCAGTCTCAGTGGTTTTATATTGGATTTCTTCGGCTGTAATGAATTCTATTTTAGGAGGGTTAGTTTAGAAATATAAACATTCTTTCTTCTTTTTTGGCTTTATGTGGGTTGATTCATTGTTCGCCAAGTTGTGGTTTTCTACATTCAGTATACATAATTGTATAAAAGTATATATAATAAAAACATTTAAATAAAAGTTCTTCCTAAAATAGAATATTTTTAGTTAAAATAACTCATGCTTAGAAAGAGGTGATAAAATATGCGAGGTAAGAGAGCACAAGCAGCTATGGAGTTTTTGATGACTTATGGCTGGGCAATTTTAGTAGTTCTGGCTGCAGTAGGGATTCTGGCATATCTGGGAATATTCGATATGCAAAAGGATGTAGCTGCTCAATGTAAATTAAGGCCAACCGGACAAGACATGGATTGTACAGGCACTCCTGATTTAGATTCAGATGCGGGTGAAATACATTTCAAAGTTATGAATGGTATGCCTCAAACCGCAACAAACATTGCGTTGGATGAGCAACCTGCAGATTGTAGCACTTTGTCCCCTATATCAAGTATAGGAAGGGGAGAAACAGTGATATTAAATCTTACTGATTGTTCTTTGACATCTGGTGAAACATACCAAGAAGAATTCATAATAACTTATGAAGATGAGGATGGCCTTACACATAACAGCCAGGGCCTCATTACAGGAACTGCCAGGTAATTTTTATTTTATTTTATTTTTCTTATATTTGTTTTCTCGAATAGAAATTTACAAATTTTATGCAATTCATTCTATGGTTTTACTGGCCTTTATAAAAATATTTAAAAATGAAAAAGATAATATGAATTGGATGGAAATAAGAAAGCCTTATGTTGCTGGACAATTCTATGAAAATGATAAGGGTTCATTAAAAAAGCAGTTAGAAAAGGCTTTTGAGCATCAACTTGGTCCAGGATTACCTGATAAAACAAAAAATTATGGCTCTGTGAGAGGGGCAGTAGTACCTCATGCAGGCATTATGTTTTCAGGCATGTGCGCTGCGCATAGTTATAAAGCAATAAGGGAATCAGGTGAATACGATACTTTTGTTTTAATTGGGTTTAGTCATGGCCAGCTTGAGTCAAATCAAATTGTTACTACAAACGAAAATTGGGAGACGCCAATGGGTGTTGTTCACTGTGACACTCAACTTGTAGATGAATTGGTAAAGGATGAGAGAATCGTTATTGATAAAAAAGCAATGCAATATGAGCATTCAATAGAAGTCCAACTTCCCTTTCTGCAGTATTTATATTCTAAACCACAAATTCTTCCACTCTTGGTAAGTCAAAATTGTGATTTTGCTGAACTTGCAAAAGAAATTAATAAAGTTATAACAAAGTTTGAGCGCAAGGTTTGTTGCATTGCAAGTTCGGATTTTACTCATTATGGCCCTAGTTTTGGGTTTGTTCCTTTTGAAAAGGACGTCAAAAAAAATATTTTTAAGCTTGATCAAGGCGCAATTGAAGAAATAAAAATATTGAGTGTGAAAGGTTTTCTGGATTATCTTCAAAGTACGGCTGCAACTATTTGTGGCAGGAATTCTATTGCTCTTCTTCTGGAATTATTGACTAATAATGTTAACAGGATTGAATTGCTAAAGTATTATACTTCTGGGGATTTACTTGATGATTACACTAATTCTGTGAGTTATGCAAGCATAATATTTGAAGAAATCAGTTTGTAAAATGATAACTAATATAACAAAAAATATTATTATAGCGAAAGAGTATAGTATTTGCAAGAGTTTACTTTCTAAAGCCCGGGGCTTGATGTTTTCAAAAAAAAGAACGCTGGTTTTTGAGTTTGAAAAAGAAAAGCTTAATTCACTACATATGTTTTTTGTTTTTTTTCCAATTGATGTGTTTTTTTTGGATAAGAATTGCAAGGTAGTAGAGATAAAAAAGGATTTTAGGCCTTTTTCTTTTTTCAGGTCCAAGGAAAAATCAAAGTTTATTGTAGAAACTTACGCGGGAAAAGCGAGGGAAACTAAGACTAATATTGGTGATAATTTACGGATAGATTGATTTTTTTTGTTTTGCAATCAATGTTTATACCTATAATTTAGGAATTTTAACAAAAATAAGGAAACTTGAACATAAAAAAGTATTATATCAAAATATTTATAAATTAGTTGGCTTTCTTTTCAAGATAATTTATTGGGGGGTTTTTGTGGCAAAAAAAAAAAGACAGTCAAATACTCAGGAAATAGGCATAGATTTTAAAAAGATTAAAAGGAATTTTTCGGGCAATAAGGGTTTGCTTTCTTTTTTCAGTAAAAATAGGGTTATTATCTTAGTTTTATCATTTATCTTACTTAGTATAATTTTTAGTGTGCATTATAGAAGTTATCCTTCTGATCTTCCCATGACTCAAGATCTGGCTGAAAATTCAATAAAAAACATGGTAAAAAATAATATTGCTTCTCAAGCTAAGAGTAAATATCCTAATTTACCACAAGACCAATTAAAAGAAATTATTAATAAGCAAACTTCTTCAGTTCTTTCTCAAGGACAATTAAATTACCAGGGTCAGACAATTCAAATAGACCAGATAGTGCAACAGCAATCTAATTATTTTAAGGAAAAGCTGAAGCATGATGATGGAAACACTTATCTTTTGGCTATAGACCCATATTATTACTACAGGCACACTAGGAATTATCTAATTGAAGGGAATGAATGGGGTGCGGAGCATGATGGTAAGTATTATGACCCTCTCGTATTGGGTGGGACCCCTGATGAGAAGAGGAGTTTCAATGAAAAGCCGGTAAAAAGCCTTCATGTATATTTTAGTGCGTTTGTTTATAAGTTGATGAGTTTCTTTAATGGAAATATTTCTCTGATGGCTGCAATGTTTTGGGTTCCCGTTATAGTCTCTTCTCTTTGTGTTATACCTGCTTATTTTATAGGAAGGAAAATCACCGGCGACTTCGGTGGATTAGTTTCAGCTATGCTTGTTGCTTTGCATCCCGCTTTAATAAGCAGGACTGCTGCAGGGTTTGCGGACACTGATGCTTACAACATCTTTTTCCCTTTGGTTTCTGTATGGTTTTTTTTAGAAGCTCTTGATTCGAAGAATGTAAAACACGCATCAATTTGGGGTGCCTTAACAGGACTTTTTTTAGGTCTTTTTGCTTTTGCATGGCAAGGATGGTACTATATGCTGTTGTTCCTTTTCATGACAGGTATTGGGTGTATCGTATATAAACTAATTGCAAAACGGAAAGGTAAGTATGGTGTGGGTAAAGCATTTAAAGATGTGGCAGTTAAGCAATGGTCCATTGTAACCGGGATTCTTATCTTAGCAAGTTTTATTTTCGTTAGCTTCTTGGCTTCTTTTAAGGAGTTTATGAGAGTGTTTTCAATCTTTTCTTTTACAAAGATAAAAGTTGTAGGTATTTCAAAGATTTGGCCTAATGTTTATACTACTGTTGCAGAACTGAATCCTGCTAAATTATCTTCTGCTCTTAAGCAGATAAGCATGTCAAGTGACTTCTTGCTTTTATTTGCGTTAATAGGCATATCTTTACCGCTTGTTTTTTACAAAGGCAAAAAGAAAGAAACAAGTTGGTCTGGTTGGCTATTTACCGGATTTTTGGTTTTATGGAGTTTGTTCCTTGTTAATATTTCAAAATCTCTAGATAATGGGCATGTGTTTTTTGCGCTTATGTTGGCCCTTCCTTCAGCAGCTTACGGGATTTATAAAGCTGTGATCAAAGAAGATATACCCATCCATTATACTATTTTGTTGCTTGTCTGGTTTATTGGTACAATCTATGCTACAAGCAAAGGGGTTAGATTTGTTATATTAGCGGCTCCGGCTTTTAGTATTGCTTCAGGTATAGTGATTGGGAAAATAATTGATCCATTAACTAAAATTGCAAAGATGATGGATTTGAAACCTTTGTTTTTTAGGATACCAGCTGCTCTAATAATATTTGTTTTAATGTTTGCTCCAGTTATACCTGGCAATGTGGCTTCAAAAGCAGAAAACATGGCAAAAAATGAAATCCCTAGCATGAATGATGCTTGGTATAATACTCTAACAAAGATAAAGGATAATTCGGCTAATGATGCCATTATCAATTCATGGTGGGATTTTGGACACTGGTTTGCGGCGATTGGCAATAGATCAGTTACACTAGATGGAGGAAGACAGAATTCACCTCAGGCTCATTGGCTTGGAAAATTGATGCTTACATCCAATGAAACTGAAAGCGTAGGTATTCTAAGATATTTGGACTGTGGAGCTAATACGGGATATAATGAACTTTTGAAATATAACAATAAAAGCGAGTTACCAAGATATAATACCATTCAACAAATTTATTCAATACTTGGAAAAAGTCGCAGTGATGCTCTTAATATACTTCAAACCGGCGGAATTTCGGCAGATGATGCAGATAAGGTTTTGCAATATACTCATTGTGAACCGCCTGAAAACTATTTTATCACCAGTGAAGACATGGTTGGTAAGTCTGGAGTATGGGCTCACTTTGGAGCATGGGATTTTAGCAGAGCAACCATGTTTAATAAGGTCCATAATCATAAGAAATCTGAAGCCATCAATATATTACAAGACGATTTTTCCTTGGAGCCTGATGAGGCAAAGAATAAGTATTATGAATTGATGGATGCTGATGCAGACCAGTGGATTTCTCCCTGGCCAAGTTATGCAGGAAATTCAAGGTGTAGTCTTGATAATTCAACAATAAAATGCAATAATGGTTTAAGCTTTAATCTTGAAAAGGAGGTACTTTTAAATGATATGACTAAAAGTACCCAGAAACCTAAAAATATAGCTTACATAAAAAATGGTACTTTTAAGGTTAAGGAGTATAACAATAATTTAATAAAGCTAAGGAATAGTAATTCAGTCCACGAAAGCTTTTTGGGTGTTGCTTTAGTGCCTGAAAATGGGGGTTATGAGGCTATAATGATGGACTCCCGGCTTACCGATAGTATTTTTACAAGATTATTCTATTTTGAGAATATGGATGGTGGACTAAAGCATTTTGAAAAGTTCCATAAAACCAGGGACATTAATGGGCAGAAGATTATTGTTTGGAAAGTAGACTGGAGTGGAAAGGCTGAATCTTCTGCTAATAAGTCTGAAGAGTCTGTATTTAATGTTTAAAATGCCAAGGACATTTAAAAAAAGATTAGGTTCTTTTTATAAAATTTATATAAGGAATTATCTTCCTTTAATTATTCTTATTTTCATTATTCTTTTTGGTTTTTTTATAAGGCTTTATCATGTTGGATATCCGGTTATTGGCTATCATAATATGAAAGAAGCTCACACCTTAATGGAAGCAAGGCATTTCTATTTAGAAGGAGATTTACTGCAGAATCGTAGAGATTATATGGTAAGTGTTGAAAATCCCGAAGGAGCCCATAGTGATAACTTCCCCTTGTATGCTTGGATCATTGCTTTATTATGGAAGCTAACCGGAGTAAGTGTTATGTGGGCAAGAATTTTCACAATTCTGTTATCATTGGGTATAGTGTTTTTTACTTACCTTATTGCCAAAGAATTATTTGAAAAAGAGGATTTGGCACTATTAAGTGCTTTTGTTACCTCTACATTGCCAATTTTTGTATTTTTTGGCAGAACTGTGTTTTATGATGTTCCTGCTTTGTTTTTTGCAGTTATGGCTATTTATTTTTTCCTTATTTGGAAAAAGGATTTCAACAGAAATTACCTTTTAGTATTTGTTATTTCTATTAGCTTGGCTGCGCTTACAAAATTGGTTTATTTAGTTTATCTTTTCCCTATTGCATCAGTATTTCCTTACAGGAAAGTTTTCAGTAAAAATTTTATGAAAAAAAGATATACACAATACATTATAGGTTTGATTTTGCCCGCTACTTATTTTCTTTATGGTTTTTTAAGTAATAATTCTAGAGCTACTGGCTTTATTAGTCGTATGTTAAGGCCTGAACAAATTGAGAAAGTTACTTCTTTAAGCTTCTGGGGGAGAATTTTTTCATTTGCAGTAACAGATAACTTTACAGTTATTGGATTTTGGATTATCATCTTGGGTCTGATTATTTCACTTTTTTTATTTAAGAATGAAGCTAACAGGATGTTGGCAGTCTGGGTTTTTTCGATAATCCCTTATGCATTTATAATTGGCTGGATGCTTGAAGGCCATAATTATTACCAGTTTCCTTTCATACCTGTTGCAGGAATATTAATCGGTTATGCTTTAATTTTTGTTTTCAATACAGCTTTGTCATTTTTTAGCATAGGTATAAGACTCAAAAATATATTAAAAATTTCTATAATATTGCTTTTTTTAGTGATATTTATGTTGCCTGGCTTTTCTGAATCTATAAAAAGACAGTTTGATACGCAATTTTTTGGTCTGGAGGTTGCAGGCAAATACCTTAATGAAAATAGTCTTCCTTCTGAAAAAGTTTTTGGTTCAGGACACCAAGATACTGGTTTTTATTGGCATGCTCATAGATCCGGAAGAATGCTTCCTGATGATATTGAAAGGTTAAAGAAGTTAGAAGAAAAACTAAGTTTTAATTGGGTCTTTCTTTATAGTTGGGGTATTGCTCAAGCTAATAATAACAAAGAAGTCTGGAATTATTTATTAAATAATTATGAGCCTAAACAAATTGGGTTTATAAAAAAGGGCAAGCAAACACAAATGTATTATCTGTTGTTAAAGCAAGGTAAGGGATTTGACCAGAGCAATTTGGGAAATTATATAGACCCAAGAACCCTAAATGAAAAATCTTATGAATTGACCAAAGGAAATGTGAATTTGATATATGGTGAGGCAAAATAAATGGCGTGTTTTTTAATTGGATTAGATGGGGCCACTTTCGATGTAATAGATCCAATGATTAAGAAAGGCAAATTGCCTAATATTAAATTTTTAATAAGAAACGGTTCTTCAGCAGTGCTTAAGGCTACACATCCTCCTAGTACCTTTCCAGGTTGGCCGACTATAGCAACAGGAATTAATCCTGGAAAACATGGTGTCTATGGTTTTTTTAATCCTGAAAATAGGTTTCCCATGGTTAATAAAAAGGTCTCGATAAGCCAGGCGGACTATATAAATAAAAGAATGAGAAGTGTACCCAATTTATGGGATGAGTTGGGTAAAAAATACAAGATCACTTTGATAAATTATCCTGGAACATATCCTGCAAAAAAAATTAACGGTTTTATGGTTACTGGGTTATTAACCCCTTCTGTTTTCGGAAAGAACTTTACTTACCCAACTAATCTTGCTGAAAAAATAAAATCTAAGGTTCCTGGTTACAAAATTGATGCTAAGTTCCAAGTAGAGAAGAAAAAGGCTCTGGAAGACACTAATAATGTAGCTAAGAAACGATTTGAGTTATTAAAGATGTTTTTAAATGAGAATGGTTCTGATTTTTATTGTGTAGTCTTTACAAGTCTTGATAGAATACAGCATTATCTCTGGGGTAGTAAAGAGGTTGAAAAGCATTATGAATTACTGGATAAATTTTTAGGAGAATTACTTAGGAAGAACAAGGATGATAATTTTGTTATTGTGTCTGATCATGGTTTTCAGAGAAACTCTAAGTATTTTTATGTAAATAGCTGGCTTCAAGATAATGGTTTTTTATATGTTAAAGACGAGAATAAATTATCAAGATCATCAATAATGAGAAAGTTAGGTCTAAAAAAACAAAATGTTTTGAAGTTGCTTAAGCTTTTAAGATTGACAAAGCTTCTTAAATTGCTCCCTATGAAATTTAAAGGTATAATCCCTGAGAATAAAACCTCTATTGAAGAAGTTCAAGTAGATTGGAAAAAAACTAAAGCATATGCAACTTATTCTATTGAAAACGGGATTTATATTAATCTTAAAGGCAGAGAGCCTTTTGGCTCAGTAGCTAAAAAGGACTATGAAGCTTTACGGGGAAAAATAATAAAAGCTTTAATGAGAGATTATGGGTTAGAGTGTATGAAAAAAGAAGATATTTACTCGGGTGAGTTTTTACCTAATTTGCCGGATATTGTGATTAACTTTCCTGATAATCTTAAGTTTAATTCATGCTTAACAAAGAAAGTTGTTGAAGATGTTAATCATGATAAAACAGAGGAACCCTTAGGAAGTCATCATATTGATGGTTTGTTTATGGCTTATGGTAAAAACATTGCCTCTAAAAAGCATAGGCCTCTGAATCAGGTTGATATATTTCCAACTCTTTTGCACATGCTTGGTATGCCTGTCCCTGATAATGTTGATGGTAGAGTGGCCACTGAGATATTTTCAGAAGATTCAGAGTTAAAAAAAAGAAAAGTAAAAAAGACAAAAGGCAAAAAATCAATTATTAATAGTATAAGAATCTAGTCTCTTATAAATGATATAAAGCCAAGGATTGCAGGGTATAAAGAGTTTGCAGCCATAACTATCCAGAGAGCCACTACAGCTTTTTCTCCATTAACCATAACTATCGGAAAAAATGTCATTGCCATAAACTCCCTGACTCCCACTCCATTTATAGATATGGGCATCATTATTGCAATCATTGAGACTGCAGCTATTAAAAATACTGGAATAAATGATAAATTAGTGTCTATTGTTTTAAAGCCTATGTAAAATTGTGAGAAAGTCAGAATCCATACCAGGAAGGCAATCAACATAAAACTGTAGGCATTTTTTAAGCTCTTTTTTTTAATTGTAGTGAAAAATGGTTTTAGAATATTTCTTAATTTATTTCTAAGTATATAAATAAAAAAACCGAGACCTAAAAAAACTAAACTGAGGATTATTATCAGTTGTTTTGGATTCTTTATTAATTCTTCCCAGAAATAAATAAGACCGATTAGTGCTAAAAATCCCATTATAAAAAGGTCTGCAGCTCGATCTATTATTACAGCAATAAGTGATTTTTTGTATCCTATTTGGTCTTTTGTATACTTTATTCTAATCAAATCACCAAGCCTTGATGGTGTAAAAAAAGCAAAAAATTGGCCAGTCATTATTGTCTTCCAATTGAAATGAAATTTATAAGTGGTATTAAAATAATTTTTAAGCAATAATCCCCATTTAATGGTCCTTAATAAAGCTATGATTGTTGATATAAGAAGCATCAACATAAACCATTGCCATTTGAATGTGATTGTCTTAAAGATTGTAAAATCAAATTTAAATGCAATTATGTAAGAGAAAAGGCTTAGTCCAAAAATTATCTTTAATAATACTATATATCTTTTTGAGTTTTCAGATATCTTAGCCAAGGTAGCCTAAACCTCTTAATCTCTCTTCTATTTTCTCTTCATCTTCTTTGCTAAATGATTCATCTTCTTGTTTAAGCCTTTCAACTACCTGCTGAAGTATATCGGTGATATATTCTTCTACGTCATTAAATTCAGATGTTTCATCAACTCTCTTTTTTAGAACCTTTATAATATCTTTTGGTACTTCTATTTTCATATTATCACCTCTCCCTGTTTCGGTAAGATCTTGGGTCAATTACACTTATCATTTCTCCCATTTTGTTTTTGTCAAGATTATAAAAATTTATAATCTTATTGATTTCTTTTTCAGGATTATAAATGAGATTATTATGATTAATAGTGATGTATTCTATATCTTGTCTTTGCTGCATTATTCTTTTTACTTTACTATTTAATTTTGTGAATATTTCTTTAGTTTTTTCTCTTTGTGTATCAGGTTTTTTAAGCATCTTTTCCATAGAATTGAGGACTTGGCTAATTGGTCTTTCCATATAAATGATTTTATATTTACCTTTTGGGAGGTACTGTAATCCATAATGGATTATTTTTATTGCTCTTTCTTCGTATTGGTAAATCATTTCTGGGTTTTCTTTTAATAAGTCTATTATATCTTTAACTTCGAAATAACCATGTGGGTTATTTTCGTCTCGTTTCCTTTTCTTATCTGTAGCAATTGGCATGCCTGATTTTAAAAGAATTTGCATCATAAGAGACGTGCCTGAGCGTGGGCACCCCGAGACAATATAATTAGTCATATATTTTGAGTTAGTAAAGAATTTAAATAATTTATGTAGTTTTGAGACCCAATAGATTTATATAATTATTGTCATTCTAGAGGAGAAAATGTTCAGGCTTTAAAAATGACCCCTTCGAATCTTTCAATAATTGTACCTGCTTACAATGAGGAAAAAAATATACCTATCTTTTTTAACAGGCTTAAAACCTGCCTTAATGACATGGGAGTTAAGAAGTGGGAGGTAATTTTTATAGATGATGGCAGTACGGATGGAACTTATTCTGTAATGAAAAATATTAAATCAAAGAATAAAAGACTTATAAAATTTTATAATAACTATGGGAAATCATCAGCTCTTGATGCTGGCTTTAAGCATGCAAAATATGATATAGTAATAACAATGGATGCTGATTTGCAGGATGATCCTAAGGAAATCCCTAAATTCGTTTCCAGGATAAATAAGGGCTTTGATGTTGTAAGTGGTTGGAAGTTTAAAAGAAAAGACCCTTTGTCTAAGATAATCCCTTCCAAAATATTTAATTCACTTGCTTCGCTTTTTACAGGCGTGAAAATACATGATTTCAATTGTGGTTTTAAGGCTTATAGAAAAATAGTTTGTAAAAATATAAGTTTGTACGGAGATCTTCACCGCTATGTTCCTGTGTTAGCAGCCAGCAAAGGTTTTAAGGTAACTGAAATAAAAGTGAGGCATCATAAAAGAAAATATGGAGAGAGTAAGTATGGCTTTAGTAGGCTTTCCAAAGGAGCCTTTGATCTGGTTACTACAACATTTTTTATGAAATATTCGAAGAACCCCTTGCATTTTTTTGGTTTATTAGGGTTTATTTCATTTTTTTTGGGATTTTTGGGAGGTCTCTTTATAATATTTCTTAAGCTACAGGGTAATTCAGTAGGGGATAGGCCATTGCTTTTTTTAATAATGTTATTGCTTGTAGTGGGTATACAATTTGTGTCCCTAGGGCTTTTAGCGGAAATAATGATAAGGGATAAAGAAAGGGATTTTTATATAATTGAAGAGAGTGAATAAAGTGGACGTTTTAGTTTTAAATCCGGGCTCGAAGCAAACAAAAAATGTCGTTAGGGACCTTGTATATGGTTGTTGGTGCAAAGGCAAAAGAATAGGTGGAATGAAATCACCACCTCTTAACTTGCTTTATATAGCAACAATCCTAAAAGAAAATAAGCATAATGTAAGTTTTATAGATGCTTTGGCTATGGGTTTGCCCTTTGGTAAGCTAATCCCTTACATAAAAAAGAGTGAGGCCGTAATCATTAATACGTCTACTATGTCTTTTTCTGAAGACACACTTTTGCTTGAAAAGTGTAAGAAAATAAACCCGAAAATAAAGACAGTTATCTTTGGTTCACATCCAACATTTATGCCTCAAGACTGTCTAAGTAAAAAATCTGTTGATATAATTGTAAGAAAAGAACCGGAATTTATCATACGAGACCTTTTTAATAAGCTTGAAAAATCGGGTAGTGTCTGGAAAAAGGTTAAAGGAATTGGCTATAGGACGAAAGGCTCAAAAATAATTATAAACCAAGATTATGGTTTTGGAGATATTAATGAATTGCCTATACCTGATAGAAATTTCTTGCCTAAAAATGTTGATTATTTTAACCCTTTAATTAAGAAGGTTCCATACACTACAATTATTACTTCACGTGGTTGTCCTGCTCAGTGCACTTTTTGCACTGTGCCTACTTTTTATGGTAATAGTATCCGGGCAAGGGACAAGGATTTGGTTATAAAGGAACTTGAACAAATAAAAAAGCAGGGTTATAAGGAATTTTGGATAAGAGATGAAACATTTACTATATATAAAAAAAGGAATCAAGAGATTTGTAAGGAGATGATTAAGCGCAATCTTAATCTTAGTTGGTTATGCAATGCAAGGGTGGGTACAGTTGATAAAGAAACCATGAAACTAATGAAACGGGCTGGTTGTCATATGATTAAATTTGGTGTTGAATCTGGTGTGCAAAGAATTTTAGATAATGTTAAAAAAGGTATCTCTGTGAAAAAGACAAGAGAAACTTTCAGATGGGCTCATGAGGTGGGTATGGATACTCATGCGCATATGATGCTGGGAATGCCTGGCGAGACTAAGAAAACTATTGAAAAATCAATTAATTTCGCAAAATTAATAGACCCTACTACAGTTAGTTTTGGGATATGCACGCCTTATGCAGGAACACCACTTTATTATAAAGTTTTAAAGGAAAATAGTAAAATTAATGATGGAAGTGCCTGTGATCTGAGCGAACTTCATGAGAAAGCATTTTTTAATGAATATTTTACAAGCTTAGGTAAAGATCAACTTGAAAAATATGTAAGAAAAGCCTATAGGAAATTTTATTTGAGGCCTTCATATATCTTTAAATATCTTAAAAGAATAAATAATCTGGAGGAATTTAGGAGAGTTATTTTGGCAGGAAGCAATGTATTTAGTTTTATATTTGAAAAAAAGTGATAATATGGGTTCGTTAGTCGCATCAACAATAATCAGGCGGGAGTTTAAGCATGAGCTTTTTATGAAAACCAAAAAATCAATTGAGCTTTCAGGTTGTCACAATGTTATTAAGGGGAAAAAAATAATCCTGAAGCCTGACATCAGAAGTGAATTTGTAGTTCCTGGATTGTGTACTTCTCCCTGGATTATTGAATCAGTGATAAAGGTTATTAAAAAATACAGAAAGGATGCTGAGATAATTCTTTGTGAGAGAAATATTCAGGCTATCAAAAATTGGGGTGTTGATAAGGTATGCAAGGAAAACGGTGTTAAGATTGTTGATCTTTCTAAAGAGGCTGTGGAAAAATATAAGGGTGTTAATTATCCGAAAATAGTTCTCTTTGCAGATGAAATTATAAATCTTCCTGTTGTTGGTGCGAGTCCTAATGGTTTGTCCGGTTGTCTGGTAAATCAAGCCAGGCTGGCTTTTGAACAGTTAAGTACAGATAAGATTATTAAGATAAACAAAGATTTAAATCCAAGTTTTTGTGTAGCCGACGGGACGATTTGCTCAGAGGGTTTTCATCCATATGTCAGCTATCCTTTAATAAGGAATTCAATCATAAGTGGAGTCGACTCTGTTTCTGTTGATAATGCTTTATGTGTTTTTACAGGTTTGAAAAAACCCCATTATCTTAAGATTGCAGAAGAAAAAAAACTAGGGTCAAAAAATTATAAATTAATAGGAAGCCTTTCCGGAAAAAAGTTCAGGGTTAAAAAGATTCCTGCAAATAATTTATTAAGGAAAGTATATTCTTTTTTATGGTTTAAAAGAAAGGCTAAAAAACTTAGTAGCAAAGTCATGACACATGACCTTTATAAAGATGAATTCAAGTCATTAATCTGATGTTTTTTCTCTTAATTTCATATGGCTCTTTTGCATTAGCCTGAGAAGAACGCTCTCGTTTATTGATTGGTGTTGTCTGTTTTTTATTATAAATTTTCCATTTATCATAAGATCTCTTACTGGCTTGCCACCATGTGTAATCAGATTACTTATAAGTGTAATTGGGTTATTTTCATCAAAAGGCATGCAACTGAGATCATTTAATTTCCATATGGCAAGGTCTGCTTTATATCCAGGCATTATTCTGCCTCTATCTTTATATCCTAAGACTCTTGCTCCATTAACAGTTGTCATTTTAAACAAAGACCCAAACTTAACGCTTCTGTGATAAAGATGTGTTATCCTGGTTTGATAAGCTTCAGAAAATACATCAACCCTGCATTTACTTACTACCCCGTCTGTTCCAAGAGAAATACGTGGGAAGCCACCATTATCATGAAATTTCCAAAAGGGAAAAGTCCCTGATTTATGTATAACATTACTTGTCGGCAAATGAGATATTCCTACTTTACCTTTTATAAGTTCATTTATCTCTTTTTGATTGACATAAATGCTGTGTGAGACAATCGTATTTTTATTTAATAGCCCGTGTTTTTTAAGAGCAGTTACTTCCCTTATGTTTTTCTTTTTTTCGCACTCATCTGCAACTTCTTGGCTTTCAGCCATATGAAAAGTGAATAGTATATTGTTTTTTTTAATTATTTTTCTTACTTTATCAAGTGTTTCATTGTCAGCTTTGTGAAGGTAATGTAAAGCTATAGCTGGTGTGGAAAATTTTCTTTTATTTTCTTTTATAATATTTTCAATCATTTCCGGAGAATTCTCAGGGTGTGTATTAGATACTGCAGAAAGTGCATTAATTACATTGTGCTTTGTGGCCTTGCTTGCAAATTCAATTGGATTGAAAACACCATAATGGCTTAGTGTAGTCGCTATTCCATATCTTTGCTGTTCTACAATATCCCCTATTGCTCCAATAGCGTAATCTTCGCTACTCATATTTCTTTCCCATTTAGGCATAGTAGCTATAGTTTCTTCAAGTCCCTCGCCTTCTTCTAAAGTCATTATTGAACGCATTAAATACATTGGAGGGTGGGCATGTGTATTAATAAGGGCAGGAGTAATTACTACACCTCCTTTTTTCCCTGCATCGTATACCAAATCATATTTGTCTGGGTCTGCTTTCTCAGCAGGAATCAATTTTTTGATGATACCCTCCTTGATAAATATTGAATGCTTGGTAAATATCCTTATTTTATCATTCTCATCACATGTGAAAAAATAAGGGATGTTATGAATTAGTATATTTTTATTATCTTTATCATTATTGTTATTCAAGCTATATCTTCCACTGCTTGAAGAAGTATTTTTTCTTAAAATTCTCTTTTCGATTTTTTGGAAATCTTCCATTCTTATGAAGATTAAGAGCTCGTTTAAAAATTTTATTGGATTTGAATTGGAAGTCTCTTAAGTTTTTAAGACAAATTTTATAATTAAGCTCTTAAACACTTACTTTTATGTCATATGATATTATTTTCATTTCTGGAGAATCGTATTTTGACCATCCTTTATGTGGTACTGCCCTTTTGAAAAGGCTCCTTGAAAAGAATAAATACAAGGTTGGAATAATTGAAAAACCCAAAAACCCGTCTGATATAAAAAAGTTGGGAATGCCTAAATTATTTTTTGCTGTAACCTCGGGTGCTATTGACTCAATGGTAAGAAATTATACTCCTCTTAAGCGTAAGCGTGAATTGGACTATGTTCCTGATAGGGCAGTTATTGTTTATACTAACTGGATTAAGCAGAACTACAAAGATGTAAAGATTGTTTTAGGGGGGACTGAAGCAAGTCTTAGAAGGTTTGTTCATTATGATTACTGGAATAACAACTTAAGGAAACCTATATTATTTGACTCAAAAGCAGATATTATTGCTTATGGGAATTCTGAAAAACAAATTCTGGAGATTGCCCGAAGGATAAGCAGAGGGTTATCTCTTTATGGAGTTGCAGGAACCTGTGTGGCTTCTAAGACTTTACCTTCAGGTTTTAAGG
>JBNJGV010000016.1:0-30291 GCA_051819785.1 Nanobdellota archaeon
AAAAAAGACGCCGCGGGTGGGATGGTCACTGATTCTTTCGCCAATCAAAAGCGAGGTGTGTTTCATTCACTAAAGTGAATTCAAGCACACGGAAAAAAAAGACGCCGCGGGTGGGATTTGAACCCACGATTCCCGAAGGAACGGGATCTTTGCGGTATTGTGGGTTTCTTAAGCACAATGTTCTTAGCAATCCCGCGCAATACCAGACTATGCGACCGCGGCATAATTAGAAAGCTGGAGAATATAAGGGTTTTATAAATTTTACCAAACTATAGATTTAAAACTCTTAAATCACTATTCGGCTATAAATTTGGTTTTTAAATAAAAGCAAACAATAAATTTAAAAATATAAAACCGGCTTAATTGAAAAATGGATATACTTTTTTTGGACATAGGATTAATGGTTATTATTGCAACTATCTCGGCCCTTCTTGCAAGATACTTTAGGCAGCCACTTATTCCTGCTTATATATTTGCAGGTCTGGCTATAGGCCCAGGTCTGGAATATCTTACAAACATCGAATTTCTAAGAAATATTTTTATGCTGCCTGAGAATTTTTCACTTATATCAAATAGAGAAATAATCAATACATTATCCGAAATAGGAATAGCATTCCTGCTATTTATTGTCGGCATGGAAATAGATTTCAAAAAACTAAAAAACAGCGGAAAAGTCTCCATATATGGTGCTCTAATTCAATCATCAATCCTTTTTCTTTTTGGGATGCTAATTGCTAATCTGATGGGTGTATTTACATTTATTGAGAGCATCTATCTGGGATTAGTTGTGTCATTTTCCAGCACAATGGTCGTTCTTAAAATACTTTCAGACAGAAAAGAAATAAACACCCTTCATGGAAGAATTGTCATAGGAATTTTATTGGTTGAAGATATTCTGGCGATAATCGCAATGATTTTTTTGAATGCTATCGGAAATTCAATTTTCTTTAAATTATTCATAGGAATTATACTCAGCTTCTTTTTAATTTTCTTAGCATTTATCTCTGCCAAATTCATATTTCCAAAACTTTTCAAGTTCGCAGCAAAAAGCCATGAGACATTATTATTGCTTGGCCTCAGCGTGTGTTTTGTTTTCGGGATATTATTCTCTGCTGCCGGGTATTCTATAGCAATAGGCTCATTCATAGCAGGAATTGTCCTCGGGAACCTGCCTTATAACTATGAAATAATGGGCAGAATAAAATCTCTAAGGGATTTTTTTGCAACACTATTTTTTGTATCCTTAGGGCTTCAAATTGTTCCAGGTCACCTTAAGGGCATGTTATTTCCACTTGTAATATTTCTTGCAATAGTTTTCTTGATGAAACCCTTCATAATAATGCTATTAATGTTTATCTTTGGGTATAAGAAAAGAACTAGTCTTATTTCAGCCCTTACCCTTACCCAAACAAGTGAATTTGCATTAATTATACTAACACAAGGAATGATTCTTGGACATATCTCTTCAAGAATATTTTCAATGGCAGTACTTCTGACTGTAATCACGATAATATTAAGCAGTTATCTTATAAAATATGAATACAATATTTACAATTTTTTCTACAAAGACTTATGCTTTTTTGAAAAAGTCAACACCCATGAAGATCATCTTGAATACAATCCAAAAGAACTTAAGCATGAAGTTTTGCTGGTTGGATACAGCCGAACTGGATACAACATTTTTCATAAGCTTAAATCAATGAAAAAAGAATTTTTTGTAGTGGACTACAACCCAGATATAATCAAAAACCTGATAAAAGAAAAAATCCCATGCCTTTATGGTGATATTTCCAATCCTGATATTATAAGTAAAGTCAATTTCAAGGATTTAAAATTTGTCATCTCCACAATACCTGATACTTTTGCTTCGAAACTCATAATAAAAAGAGCTAAAAAAGAGAATAAGGATATTGTTGTTTTTGTAACATCTTACAACGTTGATGATGCCCTACTATTATACGATGAAGGAGCAGATTATGTAATCCTGCCTCACTTTTTGGGAGGATACCATGCATCAGTTTTATTAGAAGAAACAAGTGATGATATCACAAAAATAATAAAAACTAAAGCTGAACATGTAAAAGAACTTTCAAACAGAAAATCTCTTGGACATTCATATCCAAATACAAAAAAGTACCACCACGATTCATATCACAAACATCACCACAAATAAAATGGAATTTAAGACCCTTAAAAAGAAAGCAAAAGAAATAAAACCCCTGGTAAGAGTCGGGAAATCAGGTGTTACCAATTCACTTATTGAAGAAATTAATAAGCACCTTAAGAAAAATCAGCTTGTCAAAGTCAAATTTTTAAAGTCTAGTTTAAATGAAACAACCCTTGAAAATAACATAACCAACATAGCTAAAAACACGAAATCAGAGATTATTCTAAAAATTGGCCTTTCGGCAGTTTTCTTTAAAGCAAAGCGAAAATAATATAAATACAGTAAGGCATTTTTATTATAGATGGCAGCTGAAGAATCTAAAAAAGAAAGCCTGCAGGATTTTGTTAAGAAACTTGGAGAAGAAGAAGTTGAAAGAGCAAGAGACAATAAGGGACATTCAGTAATTGGCAAAACCGGCTACCCTAAACCATTATCCAGGTACCATATGGTTCTTGAAGATTTTAATAATTCTGTAGAAGAGATTTATTATTGGCTAAGAGACTATGTGCATATTAATGAAGGGTTCCCTGACGTCAAAAAAATAAATGACGTATTTTCTGCCTCCGAGCAATCATCTTTTTTTGGCAGCGCGCAGCAAAGGCTGGGAATGCAACAAGAAAAAGTTTCAATGTACCTGGCTACAATAGGAAAACTTGTAAAAGAATTATTCCAGATAATCAGAGAACTCAGGATTATAGATGAGAGGGTTGGCTATTATGAAGATAGTTTCAATGCTGACTCAAGAACAAAAGAAAGCGCAGAAATTGTATTAAAGGGAATATGGGTTGATCAAGTTGAGCAGGGACAAAAAAACCCGGCTTCAGTCTATGGTATGGCAAGAGAATTACAATTCACTACCCTTCCCGATTTATTTTTTGGAGTTCATCCAAAATCTATGAAAGATATTGACCAAGAAGTCAATAAACTTGATTTTAACAATAAAGTAAAGGAAGTCTTAAAGAGAAAATTAAGGTCATTTATGCAATGGAAAGAAACAACATACTATGAAATGAGAAACAGAAGAAGGTTTACATTAAAGTATCTCAGACAACACTTCAATGTTATAAGGCTATATAATTCATGGCTAAAACCTTATCTAAGAAATATGCGCAGACTTACAATGGCAGACAGAACTGATGATGCAGATCTTGTATCTGCATTTGAAGGAAGCATTGTTGAAGTTGAAAACCTTTTTTACAAGCTTCCTCCAAAGGGAGATCACTCAAAAGAAATCAAGAGAAACCAAAATATTTACTCAGTTGTTTTAGTAAGCATGAAATACAGAAGCAAGCCAGCAATGAATTACCATCATGAATACCAGCGGGGACCATTGCATGTTGGAAAAGCAGAGATTGTCCTCAGATCCTATGCATGGGACAAGGAAAAAATAGAGCAATATGCTTACCTGAAAAGTAAAGAGGACCTTGAAATGCTGGGAGAAGTGGATGGCAGCATAAAGGCAGCAATGGAGTCTCTGGGTGAAGAGTTGGAAAGATACCTTCAAGAAGCAGGAGAAGAAACTGAATTGGATTATCCTGAAAAGAATGCAAAAAAAGAAAAAAAGACTTCTAAAAAACTAAGAGATTATAAGAACAGGGATCCATTTTTAGCCTTAGCATACGGTGTGAAGGAAACTTTGTTTGACCCATTAAAAAACAATAATACAAAAAGTAAAGGGGTTTCTAGCGTAAAATTAGACCATGAAACAAAAGCTGCAGAAAAGGTTGCAAATGGCGCGCTCTGGCAAACTTATAAGAATTTTAAAAAAAATAATAGTATGTTAGCCTGGTAGGTAATCCTATATGGAAAATATAAGCACAAAAGATTTACTTAAACTAACTCAGGAAGAGCTAGAAGAAAAATTAAAGTCCATGCCACCAGAACAACGTTTAAGTACTATAAAAGAACTTGAAAAAGAAAGAGAAAAGGAAAAAACGACCATAGAAAAGCTCAAAGAAAGGAGCCTAAAAGAAATAAATCTTGAAGAAAATACTAGCATATATGAGCCTGAAACTCAGGAACCCTGGAAAAATATACTCTATGAGAATTCTGAACTTGAACAAGAAGTTGAAAATTCATCCAATGAAGAATTTGAAGAGCAAAGCAATTATCGCGATGATGTTTATGCGCTTTCTGGAATATATAATGAATTAAAAGAAATAGTCGATGAAAATGAGAAAACATATCAAAGCATAGATAGAGCGGGCGCTATTTATGAAAAAATCTTAAAATTTGAACAATATAATCCTCAAGAAGAAACAAAAGAAATCGCTTACAGGACACGTAAGCTTATGAAAATGTTTGCAGGAGACTATATATCTAGCCACTATCACAAATGATTGAATAGCTGTATTTAATAGCAGGATAATAGCAAAACATTTATAAATTTACATTGGATAGATAATACTATGAGCGACTATTTTTCATATGTACCGCCTCCTAAAGGAAACTACATGATTGATGATTCAGGTTATATGGGAGAGTTTTCAAACTCCGGACCTAATAAAGATATAGAATCACCCATATCAATCAGTGAAATAGGGCAAAGTGTAACAGAAGGAAGCAGGTTCGGAAGCCTTATACAAACATCACAGCAGGCAATCAAGTTTGGAACCAGCAAAATGGAGCTTGCCTTAGGAATGGGTGGTGGAGCTGAACCAGTAGGCGCCGAAAATTACGGAGAAGATGCAAGGCAAGCCTTAAGAGAAATTTCCAAAGCGAACCAAATAGATTTCGTCTCAACACATTCTCCAACTCAAGTAGGTAATTTATCAGGATTCAACCAACAACAGGGAAGTTTTAGTGAGCAGCAAAGACAAGAAGGTCTTGAAGAAGTTAAAAAAGCCATAAAATTTGCTGGTGATGTCGCACAAGGGGGGGCAGTAGTAGTCCACACAGGAGAATTCTGGAGAGATATGTCTGAGCAAAAATGGAATAAAAACATAAGCATAGAAGAAACATGGGATGATCTTACTCCTAAACAAAAAAAATATGCCAGAGAAGATAATTTCAAGGAATTTCTCTCTTACCCAAGTGAACAAGAAGAAGCTACCCATTATCTTGTTGATAAAAGAACCGGAAGGCTTATACAGGATGTTAAAAAGAATGTAACAGTCTATGAACCAGTTTATAAAAAAAATGAAAAAGGCCAATATATAGACAAAGATGATAAACCCATTGCAAGTTATAAAGTCTTTGAAGAAGGTGTGCCTGAAGTCGACCCCGAAAAAGGAGGAGTTAAAGTTACAGAGCCATTTACATGGGATCATTTTCAAAAAATGGCTGATGAATGGAACAAAGACAATCCAAGTGAGAGAAAAACTGCAGCGCAAATGTACATGGAATCAAGACTTCACAACCAACAAAAACAAAGCAAGGGAATGGCCCAACACTACGGAAGAGATTACTCACGTGTTGTTGACGAGCTTGATAAAGCTAAAGCAAAAAAGAATCATTTTGAACAAATGGATGAGAGCAATATCAGCAATGAAGAAAGAATATCAAGAATTACAAGCCTGCAAAATGAATTAGGCGCAACAAATCTGGTTTCCCAAGAAGATATCAACGAAGCCATACAAAATGGTACTAAACCATCTGAATTTATAAAAGACAAAATAATAGGCGGCCTTGAAAAACATAGGTCAGAGATGGAAGCCCTTAGCTCCCACTATAAAACTTCTGAAAAAGAAGTACAAGACAATATTAAAAATATTCAAGCAGTTGATGATTATGCAATCAACAAATCCGTTAATTCATATGCAGAATTAGGCATAAACGCAATGGAAGAAAGTAAAAGGGCTTCAGTAAAAGAACCTATATTTGTTGCCCCGGAAAATATTTTCCCGGAAATGGGGTATGCTTCGCATCCTGAAGAAATGATTGAAATGATCAAAAAGTCAAGAGAGCGGATGATTGATATGCTCACAAGTAAAAAAATTACAGACCCCACTGGAGCAATTGGCCCAAAAGGAGAAGTAAAAGAAATCACAAACCCCCACTACAGAGGGATATCCAAAAAACAAGCTGAAAAGGAAGCAAAAGAACATATTAAGATGACTTTTGATACCCAGCACCTAGGAATGTGGTGGAAACATTTCCAGCCATTACCGGGAGAAACATATGATCAAAGAAGAGAACGCTTTGACAAATGGTACAAAAAAATGGTCGAAAAAATGCAAGATGAAGAAGTTATAGGACATATACATCTTGTTGATTCACTGGGATCAGGGCACCATCACCTGCCTGCAGGCCAGGGTAATCTTCCACTATACGAAGCTATAGAACACCTTAAATCAAAGGGTTACAAAGGAACAATAATTTCAGAAGGACATGGAGAAGAAGCCAATTTCGGTCAAGGAAGAATTGTAAAAGAAACATGGAAACATTTCGGAGCGCCTTTAGGAGGAGGTTACGGCACATCCGCTCCGGGCCCTTCTTTTGGAAGCATTCAAAACGGATATTTCTCACAGGTCCAAAGCCCATATTTTACTTTCGGAAGTTATGTTCCAAGCAATGAATGGAAACTATGGAGCGAAGTGCCTTTTGAATAGAAAATGGAATTAAAGCAGCAATTTAAAGAGATAAAGAAAAGGTATGGGGATTTTGAATTAAGCCTCCTTCGAAAAGGAAAATTCCCTGTTAAAGATACAGGTTTAGGTTACTGGGGCGCAACCCCTCTTTCAGGTTTACTTGAATTTTTTACAAAAATAAATCTGCATCAATACAACAAATTTTTAGACCTTGGCTCAGGTGATGGCAGAGTTGTTCTGACAGCATCTTTATTTAATATAGAAAGTCATGGGATTGAAGCAGATGAAGAATTAATTGATATTTCATTGCATTACAGAAGAAAACTCTCCACTCCCCTGACTGATAAAACCAGATTCCTGAATAAAAACTTCTTTGAGCATAATATAAATGATTATGATATAATCTATACCAGCCCGGATAAACCATTTTTCAGGGATGGATTCGAAAAAAAGTTAACTTCTGAACTAAGAGGCCTGCTTATAGTCCATGGTTGGGAATTTCATCCTAATAATTTAAATAAAGTTCAGGAATATATAACCAGCGGAGAAAAATTTACTATATACAAAAATTAAATTATGCAGAGCCCCTGCTTTCACCCAAAGCAATACCTTGCCCGATTAGATGAGCTGCCCGTACTGGCTCAGGAATTAAAGAGTGTGTCGAGGTTTTTTTTATTATATCTAATGCCTTATCCTTTTCAATACCAATATTCTGAAAATATAGTGCTTTTTTGCCAAAATCCAGTTTTCGAATTTCACCTGCTTTTTTTAACAATTCTTTCTTTTTATGCATCCCTAATTTATCAAGAATATTATGAATCTTATCTAAATTTGGAAAATGCCTGATAATTACCAAAACTGGCTTACCTGTCTTATTGAATAATTCTTTCACATCAATTACATTAAATCCCGCTACAGCTATCCATCAAGCATAATACATCTTATCTGCTTACTAAATTTAGAAGTGTTAACCATCTCACTTAACTTTATTGTTGAATCACTGCCATCAACAGTAACTTGTGTAGAAAGACAGCCGTCCATAAAGCGCCCTCCCCTGTAAAGCGCACCTATTACTTTTGCAAACCTATCTTTAAATTTATCAAAAGCCATATCATCTATACCTAAAACCCTAACTTCATCTTTTACTATACGCATTATAGATTAATGGTAGTTTCTTCTTATAATAATATTAGGTTTTTTAGTCTTCAAATAAGAATTTATTTTCTTTTTTGTGATAAGCTGTTGGTGATTCTCCTCCATGCCAGGTGAATCTGGGCCGTACCTGAACAGGAAACATCCTTTCATTCGTATCATCAAAAACAAGAGCTGAGCCTTTCATCCGTGGAAGATTATCAAACATTGCATTGAGATTATCTCTCATATAGCTTTGCATAAGCATGCTTAGCGCATCAATATCAATTTTAGTAGTAATCCTATGACTTAGTACAGTATCTGACTGCGTCATCACATCAGTATGTATTTTACCAGGCTGTTGTGAGGCCAGAATAAGGCTTATCCCTGGTTGCCTTCCTTCTCTTAAAATTGTAACAAGAGGGTCTGTCGCCATTGTTTTGCCCTCTCTGGGCAAGAACTCATGAGCCTCGTCAATAACCAGCCAAACCAAAGGCATTTCCTGCTTTGAATAATCTTCATTGCTAAAATAATGAACCGCCTGATTAACTTCCTTAAACTCTTCCTTTTTTCTGGCTTCCATTCTTTGATTGAAAAGTTTCTGAGAAACTAAGCCTATAACTAAAGCTTTTATTTTCCAGCTATTAGCCATCAAAGAATAACAAGAAACATCAAGTACAGTAACCTGTCCGCCTGTTGCCAATTCACTAAGAGGAGTGCCATTTTCATCAAAAAGTCCCCAATTCAAAGTGTTTAAAAACATATTTTCAACCGCATCGCGGACATTCTTGTCACTTCTGGTGTCATTTTGTATTTCTTCAATTAAATCATTTACTGAATAACTGGTTTTTTTCTCTTTAACCTGATTTATTATTCTTTCAATCAAAACCCCCATTGGACTTGTAGGAGTAATATCAAAAGTTATACACCAGTCATCTGAAGACATTTCAGAAGGTTTAATTGAAAATGGCGCGTCTGTAGGAATCCCTTCATCAACAAATTTGTAATAAAAGCCTTTAGGAGTATATATCTTAATATCAAGGGGTTTCGCTTCCATTCCCCAGCCATTAATCATCCTCTCTTCTTTTTGATTTCCATACTTCATTGTCCAGTAAATACCCATTGTATCAAGCAATATAATACTCAAGTTCTGGTTTATTTCTGCTGGTAATGAAGCCATGCCTTCTGCAATAACACCCATTGTATATGATTTACCGCCGCCCCTTTTTCCACATATGAAAAGAACGTGAGAACGAATCATATCCATATAAACATTATTAGAAAGAGAAGTAACCTGACCCATTTTTACATACTGCCTGCCAAGAAAAATTGTTCCTTTTTTACCGAACTTTTCCTTGTCTTTTTTGCTTCTTCCAATTACAATATCAAACATATGTATCTCTCTTTTCATCTATTAATTTAAAAGTTTATCTAAACTCAAAAGGAGTAATAATAGAAAAATTAAAAAAAGCCGTATAATTACTGATTTGCAACTTTGTCTACAAGAAAAAAGGTGATTATTTTGACAAAAAAGAAAAATACGACACACGGAAAACATGAAAAGAATTATAGTACAATTAAAAAGAGTTCTGGTTCCGCCAAAAAGAGCACTAAAAAGAAAAGCTCAACAGAAAAAAGCACCGGAAAAAAGAAGACTCAGGCCCACGCAACTAAACCTGAACAAAGCAAAAACAGCTATAAAGGCACACTTATATTATTAGGTGTAATTGTAGGAGCCATCATTTTATTACTAGTTATAGGTAATTTATTTAAGACCAGTCCAAATCCGCCAGCCCAAACAGAAGATGGGGTTTTAGTGGCATCAGTCAATGATGAAAACATCTATTCTGATGAGATCGAGAAAAGACTGGGATACTACCAAGCCCAATATGGCCCGTCTTTTACTGAAGACATGGTAATCAACCAGACGATAAATGAGGTTCTCTTGCTGCAGGAAGCCAAAAAAGATAATATCAAGGCCAACCAGGGAGAAATTGATAAGGCTGTAAATGACTGGTTAAGCCAGTTGAGAGAGCAAGTCTCAGACGAACAGCTTGATGCTCTTTTGCAAAAGAATAACCTTACAATGGAAGAATATGTTGATGACCTAAGAGACAGCATAAGACGCCAGATAATAATGCAGAAAGTTCTCAACGAGACAGTAATATCAAAGCTTGATACAGGCACAAACATAACCAATGTCACGGAGGAGGATGCAAGGAAAGATTACGAGGAAAACCCTGACAAATATAATCAAGTAAAGGTCAGCCATATCCTTATATGCTATAATGGCTCTACACAGTGTGAAAGTAACAGAAGCAAAAAAGAAGCTAAACAATTAGCTGAAGAAGTCTACAATAAAGTCTTAGAAGAGCCTGAGAATTTTGCAGAATTAGCAAAAGAATACTCCAGTTGCCCTTCAGCCAGTAAAGGTGGAGAGCTGAATGCTTTTACAAAAGAGAGCAGCATGGCTGAGAAATTCAAAGAAGCAGCATTTAACTTAAAAGTTAACCAGTTTACTGAGCCTGTTAAAACTGAGTTTGGTTACCACATTATTAAATTACTGGAAAAAAAGGATAGTTTTGATGAATTAAAAAATAATATTCTTATGCAACTTCAGTTCCAAAACCAAGCTCAAGAGCAGAGCCAAAAACAAATGAAGCAACAACAAGCAGTTCAAGAATACCTGAACAAACTAAGAGACGAAGCAGAGATAGTATACCACAGAAAGAAACTAACAGAAGGCATAGAAGAAAAGCCAGGCATACAAACATTTAACAGCAAGAAAACTGATATCTGTAAAGAAGATGGCAAGCCGGTAATTTTTTTGTTTACATCAACAACATGCCCTCACTGCAGCTGGGTAAGCGAAGCCTTTGACAGCGTAGCCAAAAAATACATGGAAAATGGCAAAATTAAAGCTTATCACTGGCATCTCGATTCAAAAGACAATATCCTTACTGACAAAGAAGAGTCGAGCTTACCTGCTGAACATATGCAAGTATTTCAGGAGTTCAGCTCAGGAGGAGTCCCTACTTTTGTTTTCGGATGCAAATACTACAGGGTAGGAAATGCCTATGAGGGTGAAGCTAATGGGCTTAGCAAAGAAAAACAGGAGTTCGAAGCAGTTATTGAAGATTTAATTCAATAATTATTTTTTATTTTTATAACCTTTTTATTAAAAGATTAAGAAATTAAAGAATAAGAATTCTAAAAAGATAAAAAAATAAAAGCTTAAACTTCTTCAGCAGTAAGAACGACTACCTTTTGTGAGTTAACTTTTCTGTCCATACCAATAATAAATTTAATATCGGCCTTTTCAGCAGCGCCCACATGTTCTTTTTCTACCGAGCCATCAAGAGCAATAGCATAGATTCCCGTATTCAGGTCGTTTATAGTGCTTATAAGCTCAGAACTTGGAACTTTCCCTAAAATATTAAGCTCTCTATCCAAAATATAAGCCCCTCTAGTACCTATTAAATCCTCCATCATCGCAGCAACCTTATTTTTTTCATCTTCCTGTAGCTTTAACTGCTGTGACTGATGCTGTTGTTTTTGATGGGAATTATTGTTCTGCTGCTTTTTAGAGCGATTGGCTTGTTGCATTTTGTTATCCTGCTTTTTCTGCTGTTGTGGCTGCTGCTTATACTGCTTATTATTTCCATTATTTCCATTATTATTGCTTCTGCCAGATGAACCATAGAAACTATCAAGAGAAGATGGGTCCATCTTAGCCTGTTCAGCTGAGATCTTACTTCTTAATGCCTTATGTATCTCTTTTTTGGTTATCTCTTCTACCTCTTTGCCATCAGGTGCTTTAGTTACAAAATCAACCTCAGAGGTATCAAGAAGCTCTTTGATAATTGATATACCACCTTTATCACCATCTACAAAAGCTGTAACAATTTTTTTCTTACAAAGCTCTGGAAGAGACTCCGGAATACCTGTTCCACCTATAGCAACCGCATTTTTAAAGCCGTGCTTTAAAAGATTCAGCACGTCAGCCCTTCCTTCAACCACAATAATCTCATCTCCATCTTCAACATTAGGGCCTGCAGGAAGCCTGTCTTTTCCATACTCAGTAATTTCCATTACCCTCACTGAATAAGCAACCTCATCAGCCAATTCTTGTGAATCAGGCATTGAATCATCCATAAGATTCTTCAATAGTTGCTTAGCCCTATCTGTAACAAGCTTTCTTTTTGAAACCCTGACATCTTCTATTTTTTCAACTTTAATTTTAGCAGTGCAAGGTCCAATCCTCTGGATTATCTCCAATGCAGCAGCTGCAATAGAAGTTTCTGCTTTATCAAGACTTGAAGGAAAAGTTATAGTTCCGGCAGTTTTACCTGACCTTGTGTCAACATTAACCTCTATTCTGCCGATTCTACCAGACCTTTGTAATTCCCTCAACTCTAAATCAGCTCCCAGCAGACCTTCAGTCTGACCAAATATTGCTCCTATCACATCCGGCTTATCTACAACACCTGTGATATTAATAGTAGCATGAATAATATATTTTGACGATACTGGACTAATTTTTGCCATTTCAATTCCTCCTTACTTCATTTGTTAACACTTTACTAAACCAGCCAAAAGAACAAGCTTATCTATAAAGGTCCTCCATTTATTCAAACCTTTTTAAAGGAAAAATCTCCTCTCTTAAAATCAAAAAACTCTTGTGATAATAATGAAATGATAAACTTGCTCAATTTTAGCTATAGTGGATTATTAAAGTTTTGTTGCCCGTATAACTAACTCCCAGCTTCCTAGCTTGACTTTGTCGTACGCTCCACTGAGTACTCTCGTAACGGGCTGGAATACACAGGGGTGGCTTGATTTCACTGCCAAAACAGCCGTTTCAGCTTTAACAAGGACCCATCTGCATATTTTTGGTTAGTCTAACGTTAAGCAGTTTATCTTTTTAAATTTTAACAATTATGAACATATATAATAGGAAAGATAATTTTATCCCTGATAACAAATCCAAAGCTAAATGCGCAATAAATCTTCATTTTAATTAGTATAAAACTACCAAAAAACTTTGGTAAAGCCCTCCCTTGAAGCCAAAATCCTCAAATTCCAATTCAAATATAACAAAAAATCGACGCAAGACGGCTACAAAGAAATGTTTCCATTTCTTGAACCAAAAATTCGATGAATTTTTGTTATCCCCGGCCAAAAGGAAGGGGTATTACGGCCTCCTTGCTCCATGCCGATTCCCAAGATGAACTTAGTTTATCTGGGCCCAATTGAATACCCCCAATTTGGGTTTTGGAACAATGAAAAGCGATTTTCATGTTCAAGAAATCTTTGATTTCTTTGAATTAAAAATCTCGCCCTAAAGGGCGCGGGGTACTAGACCCATTTAAAATATCTCCCGAGATTTTCAATAATAAATTAAATTTTCAATAACAATATTTATAAATGCCCTCTTTTTCCAAAGTATATACAGCGGGGTGGGGCAGCTAGGAGTGCCCGTCGGGCTCATAACATAATATGAGTTTTGGAATTGTCCAATACCTATTTTGGAGGAAACCCGGAGGTCGAAGGTTCAAATCCTTCCCCCGCTATTTTTTAATCTATACCATTAATTAAGAATCACTCAACAAAAAACCTTATCTCTTTTTGCGCAGAATTACCAAAATCATCCACACAATTCACTTGATAAGTATTATATCCTTCTGAAACATTAAGTGGATGAGATTTAAAGTTGTTGGGTGTTTTATTTTCCATCATAACCATGCTTAAGCTTGAACTACTCTGAAAACCACACTTTACTCCGCGGCTTTCGCTTGTTTTTACAGATAATAATGGATTTTTTTCCTTAACCTGACCGGTAGGTCCAAAGTCTAAAATCTCCAGGACTTTAGATCTATGCAAAGTATAAATAAATGGTTTCTTATTTACATTACTGACCGCTTTTTTATCTTCTGAACATAAAATATTGGCACTTATATTTTTAGTAGAATTTTCTGTAAAGTTAAGTTTAAGATCAAATCTGCACTTATATTGGCCATAATCCAGATTATCAGCTACACCGCAGGAACCATTTTCCTTAATCCCGGGAGAATAGGCAATCGTACAATCTTGCTTATCATCAAGATAATAATCAAGAGTAAAGTTAGCTGAACCAAATTCCAGGACATCTCCCAGTAGATTTTCATTTACACTTATACGAGATACATTATTCTTTGTTTTAATTAATTCAAAATTTTCTTGTGTAATTTCAACAGGATTATCACTGCATTTAAGATACAATGTAACGGATTCGTTAGCAACAGGCACGGCCCCACGACATAAATAGCTTCCCTGAAACTTTGATGATATATCATAGCGAGAGAGAGTACAATTAAGAGATTTATTCATTTCTTCATAACTTTTTTTATGGAATGAATATTTGCATTCAGCAGGCTCATTGAAATAAAACTCAGGAGTAATTAAATTTGTCTCTGAAGAGAATTTACTATTATTTTCTGGAACAGTGCCTTTCAAAACTGGCGCCTTTTCATCTTTTTTGCTATCAGAAATATCCAATTCAATAAAAAGGGGCTTTTTGTTTGCAACACCCGCCTTATTCTCACAATAAAAAAATAAATAATAACCGCCTTTTTCTATTTTTGGAAAGATTAAACCTTTAGCTGCTTTATAAGCATCAAGTTGTGATGTGAAAAGTTTTACAAAATTATTTTTATCACTTGACTCATTAAATGCATCGCGGCCTAAAACAGCTGAAAATATCTTTTTTACTTGAGAATCATCTTCTGAGCTGAAAACCGAAGCCATGGAATCCAAAAACCCTGTAGCATTAGTAACATTCATAAGGTCAAGAACCTTTTCAGGAATTTCTGGTTGAGGGGGAACAGGAAAATTAAGGCTATGTTTTTTACTGAAACCCTCACTAAAATAAAATCCGCTCCCGGATAATAATCCTGCTTTAGGCATATATCTCATTTCACAGATGCTTTCTCTATCAGTTACAATACTTATATTTAACAACTCATACGGCTGCAGCGAATGAGTAAAATTATAACCCTTTAACATTACACCATTAAAGGGCATAGTTTTTTCTTTTAGCTTATAGCCCTTGCCGGTCTTTCCTTTATCAATTTCTAAATTAGGAGGATTTTGTGGCTTGTTTGAGATTTCATGGCAATACCCGACACCTTTCTCCTTTTCAAATATACAATTTTTTCCCAGACTCTTACACATATATTCAGTACATGGCTTGTCAGGAGAAAGACCGCATGCAGAACAATCACCACTTTCAGGAGCTTTCCATATACCACAAAGAGCTATATTTTTAACGCTGACATCGCTAAAATCTTTATTTTTTATATCTTTCAGGCTCATTTTCTCAAGTTGATCCATAAAAGAATAAGCTGAAGAAATGATGCCTATCAGATTATTAACCCCGCTTTTTGAACTATCTTTAAATAACTTAATCTCCCTGTTAGCATAAGGGTTTAGGTTTAAAGGCTCAGCTTTTTTTAACGATGAACTATCGCCATAAATCTTTTGGTCTACTTCTTCTTGTAAATTGGTATGATAAAACCCGGTTTTAGTAAGATCAAAATTAACATTCCTATAATTTCCGCAGTCGCCCATAGCCATACACTCAGAAGCCAAACCGCTAAGCCAATCTTCACCACAACCGAAACCATTGCATTTACTGCTGGAAGTAGCAATCGAACAGACTCCTGCACCATTACCCTCCCAGAACCTAAAACCCGGTGGAACTTCAGGAACACATTCTTTTGTTTGATTATTCCAATAGCAATCCCTATAACCTTCATTTTGACAACAATCTGCAGAGTCACAAGAATTACAGCTTTCCCAACGATTAACCCTGCACATAGCCTTAGTTAAAGTTTCATTCCCTGATTTAACAAAAGTCTGAGAGCACAACTCTTCGCGATAATCACGGCATTCTTCAACATACACATCACCATCAACACAATAATACATATAATGCCTTGAACCCACTAAATCTTTTCCGTTTCCAACTATACCGTCATAATCACACCAACTTTCTCCATGTTTTTTAAAAATAATATTTTCCCCATCACTGATTTTACAAGAATTACAAACCCCATCGACACACCCTCCTCCAACAGGCTCAATAGATGGGCATTGGCATGCGCTGTTAGGGTCATACAAACCTCCAGCCCTTTCACATTTAAGCCGGGGGACGTTTTTATAACAATTATTATCATAATCAATATAGCAACATCCATATTCTTTGTCCTGGTTTTCAGTTTTATAACCTACATCAGAGACAGTATCCTGCCCTTCTAATGCAAAATTAAAAATATAATCATCCTTTTTTAAACTGAAAACTGTATCTGGATAAGGATTATGCTCTTGGACAATAACAGAATCGCCGTTTTGCACCATAAAATTAAGCTGGTCAAAATACCCTTGCCTTATCTGAGAATTAATTATATGCGTCGCTAAAAGATACAATCTGCCCAATGGCCTGTTTATTTTTAGCGAAAACTTATCTATTGTCATACTGCTGTTCTTTTTGGAAAATGTAAGTGGATAATCTGCCTTGATTTCAATCTTATCCAAACCTATCCGGGCATCAACAGATAACTCATCTTCATCAATCTTAAACCCCTGCTTTTTAAAGACCTCAAGATTAATACACTTTTCAGCATTTTGCCGCACAACCTCAGAAATCTGCTCTTCCATATCTTTTCTTAAAAGAAGACTATTTACACATTTATCATTATCCTTTTGAACACAAAGATAACTTATTTTATCTTTATCATAATACATAAAATTAGAAGGCTCTAAGTATCCCCCGTTTTTTGCTATTTTTTCTATAACTGGTTTAGAAACCTTTTCAAGACATGATTCAACATAAACTCTTACCGGCTGAAGGGTTGATTTAAGAACATATTTATCTTTCACTTCAACATCCACAGGCTCATGAGCAAGCGAATTAACATAAAAAAGCAAAAGAGCAACAGCTAGTATCAACATTCCAAGAACAATAAAAACTGTCACTTGTGATTTATTCATATAAGGCCCTCTTTTTAAACAATAGTATTAAGTCCAGAAAAAATATAAATAGTTTATTGTTATGGAGTCCCATATGAAGAAAAAATCACTTTATCTGTTAATAGCACTATTCTTGATAATATCAACCTGCAGGATTTTTGCAGCGCTTCAGACACCCTATTTTTCTGAAGATGATGCTTATTTTACACTCAGGCAGGTAGAACATATTAAAGATACTGGTTTACCCTTATATAAAGACCCGCTCAGCTACGGGGGAAGAGAATATTACTTTTTACCCCTTTTCCACTATCTTCTGGCTTTTTGCTCTTTATTTGCTCCGGCAGTAATCGTACTGAAGGTCGTGCCGAATATACTTGCGAGCAGTTTAGTATTCCCACTTTTTTTACTGGTAAAATTTATCACAAAAGAAGACAAGGCTGCAATTTTAAGCGCTTTTGTGGCCTCACTAATTCCTGTTTATGTTATAGAGACAATAAATTCGGCATCTGTGCATACGCTTACGCTTCCCCTGACAGTATTTCTTATGTACCAGTTTAGCAAAATAAATACAAACAAAAAACCAAAATGGTTTATCATCACTTTTTTGGCACTTATATTCACAAATGTCTCAGCAACTCTTTTGGTAACAGCAATACTTCTCTATCTATTATTCGCCTGGACTGAAGGACTTAAAGTAAAAAGAGCAGAAATTGAACTTGCATTGTTCGCTCTTGTTACTTCAGTGTTATTTTACATATTTTTTTTCAGAGAGGCGCTGATATTGCATGGGCCTGACATAATCCATGGAAATCTTCCCAATACTCTCTTAGATAACTACTTTTCATCAATAAAAATCTCGGATACACTGATTAACATAGGCCTCATTCCTCTACTTTCAGCAATATATATAACCTTTTTATACTTTGCAAAAAGGAAGAAAAAATCTATATATCTTCCCATGTCATCTGCTTTTTTAATAGCATTAATGCTTCTTTTCAAGCTTATACCCGTTGTAACAGGCCTAATTTTTCTTAGTATAATGTGCAGTATTCTTTTTGGGGAGTTTTTTAGTTATATAAGTGAGTATTTCAAAAAAACTAAATTTAGTAAACTGAAATGGACTGCATACCTTGTTCTTTTTTTAATCATAATAATAACTTCTTTTTTACCTTGCATTTATGGAGTAAAAGACGTTTTCAAATTGCCCGAAAAAGAGCAAACAGCTACAGCTCTAAAAACCTTGTCTGAAATCTCAGAAAAAAACACTGCCGTGGCTTGCATTCCAAAAGAAGGCCATATGGTAACTTATTTTGCAAAAAGTAAAAATATGATGGATTCAAATTATTTATATATAAATAATCCGGATTTATATTACAAAGAACTAAAAACCTTATATACCTCTGCTTTTATATCAAGGCCTCTTGAAATAATGGAAAAACATAACATCAAATATATTCTGCTTAATAACAAGACAAAACAAAAATACAACATAAGCCGGCTTTCATATGCAAGCAAAAAATGCATGCCTGTTGCTATTGAATATAAAGACACCAGAATTTATAAAAAGAATTGCAGCCTTATCCAAAATGAATAATAAAGAAACAAAAATAATTACTGGAATAATTCTTATTATAATACTTGCATTAATGTTAGTGCACAACACAAAACCAACAACAACACCTTTTTTTGGGATAGAACCCTATTACCACCAAACCAAAGCCTCACAGATTATAGATGATTCTTTTGAGTTTAAAAACAAATTCAGCGGTCAAAACCAAGATAATAATGGCGAGCCATATGATTATATACTGGCAGCTTTCACAGTAATTTTAGGTAAACAAACAACCTCAAACATTTTACCCATAATAACTGGTTTAATTACCTTGATACTAGTTTATAATTTACTAAAAAAAACAAACTACAAAAAGAATTTCAGAATATTCTGCTTAATATTTATAGGGCTTTCACATGCTTTTATATACAATCACCTTGTTTCACAGCCATTTACCATAGTAATACCGTGTACACTTGCAGCTTTGTATTTTTTACTCGAAAAGAATTATACTAAATATTTTTCAGTGCTTTTTATTATAATAACTGCCCTTTTAGAGCCATTTTTTATGGTAATACTCACAGTACCAGCCATAATGATAATGTACCTGAAAAAAGAAAATCTGAATAAACGACTAGTTCTCATATCATTTGTTTCAGGATTAATTACAGTAATAATAAGGCTTGTCACTTTGCCATATCTAGGCAACAAAACAATTTTATCAGGAAATTTTTTAGTAAACAACCTCAATTTTTTCGGAAGCCTAATCGGATTTTCCCTTTTTGCAATTATTCTCGGAGCAATAGGGCTCGCAGTTAGCTGGAAAAGAAAATTAGACAATTCACCGATTTACATAACAATTATATTGCTCATTATTAGCTCAATATATATTCCAAGCCATAAAATTTTCCTCAACCTAATAATATGCTTTCTTGCAACAAAAGGTTTTATAAGGCTTCTGGACATGAAATGGGAGCTTATAGTAATTAGAAAACTTTCTTCAATATTCATAATAATAGGGTTGATTATCTCCGCCTCTATCTATATTGATACCTTAAACAAACACACACCAAGTAAAGGGCTTGTAAATACACTTAATATCCTGAAATCAAACAGTCAGGAAAATGAAATAATTCTTGCTCATCCGAAGGTTTCAGATTGGACAAAATACTTTGCAAAAAGAGAAACATCCTGGCCAATAAATGAAAGCATCCTAAAAACAAGAGACGAGGATAGAGCAATTAATTTTCTAAGAGAGAATAATATTTCATATGTTCTTTTAAACAAAAATACAAAAGAGATTATGATAAATAAAGACAATAACCCCGGGCTTAATTTTGTAATGGAAAACAGCGAAAAATTCAGAAAAATTATAGATTATAAAGAAAATGAACTATGGACTGTTAAGTAAAAATTATTTAGGGTTATATTGCAAACAAAACAATCAAGAAAACAAATATTTTTAAATAAAATAGAACACTAGGTAGGTTTATGCACCCAATATATAATGCAATGGTTTATTTTGTGTGGTTTTTGGCTACTTACTACACTGTATTTTTTATGCTCTCCCTATTTACTTTCAAAAATAAAATATTTGAGAATAAAAAATTTAATACAAAGAAAAATCCGCTTATATCAATAATAGTTCCTGCTTATAACGAAGAAAATTCTATCGCAGAAACGATTCATTCACTTAAAAAAATAAATTATAATAAAGCCCAGATATTAATAATCAATGATGGCAGCTCTGACCGGACTGCTGAGATTGTGGAAAAAAATATAGCTTCAGACCCAAGATTTACTTTCATAAACAATACACAAAACCAGGGAAAAGCAACAATCCTGAATCAGGGAACTGAACTAGCAAAAGGAAAATATGTAGCTTGTATGGATGCTGACTCTGTTGTTGACAAAGATATAATAGAAAAGATTCTTCCTTACTTTGAAGACCAGAGAGTTGGAGCAGTAACCATAAGTGTGGATGTCAATAAGCCAAAGACATTCCTTCATAAGGTGATAGCGCTTGAATTCGCTTTAGGGCTATCTTTGTTCCTTAAAATATTTTCATTTTTAGATTGTATTTTTGTAACCCCTGGCCCATTTTCTGTATATAGAAGGTCAGCCCTTAAAAAAATAGGAGGGTTTAACCCGGAAAACATAACAGAAGACCATGAAATAGCCTTCAGACTTCATAAATCAGGATACAAAATAAGAAATTGCATTGAAGCAAAGGTTCACACTACACTTCCTGAAACATTTAAGGGAGTATATGTGCAAAGAAAAAGGTGGTATTCCGGAGCTATACAGACAATAATACAACATAAAAATATGCTGGGTAAAAAACAATACGGGCTTTTCTCGTTTTTTATGCCTTACAACTTTTTGCTCATAGGCCTAGGACTTTTCCTTTTCGCTTTTTCAACAATTTTATGGTTTTCAAAAAACCTCAAAGAATTATGGATGTATCATTATACAGGCTTTAACTTTTTTGAGCATCTTTCACTAAATATTGATTTTCTTACATTAGGAAGAGTGAATATACTTGGAACAAGCTTGCTTTTAGCAACAATAGTTTTAATGATATTAGGAATAATATTTACAAAAAGGAAATTTTCAAGCCATAAATTAGGAATACTTGGTTACCCGTTTTTATTCTTTTTATACCAGATCTATTGGGGTGGTGCGCTATTAGCAGTAATAAAGGGGAAAAAAATAAAATGGAGATAAAAAAGACTTTGGCTCTCATTTCACTAATTATTACTGTATTTTTATTCCTGACAATAATATTTATGGGCTCCATATTAAATGATGAAAGAGAAGAATACATAGACACACAATTCAAAAACATCCATAATGATTTCAATAACATGGAAGCGCTTTCTCTCATGGCAGAAAGCTATGACAATAAGATGGCTTGTCTTGCTTTTGAAAAACAACTAAAAGATTTAGATGGGAATATATGGAAACTTGGTGAAAAGCTTGAAAAATATAAGGCAGCCTCTGAAGAGTTCTATAAAAGCGAATACTACCAAAAACAAAAAAGAATATTCAATGAAAACCAGGCCTATTATTACCTTCTTATGAGAAAGATGGTTGAAAAATGCAATATTAGCAAATCAACAATCCTTTTCTTTTACAAAAATTCTGATGTATGTGAAAAATGTGATGATCAATCTTTTATCTTAAGTGACATCAACAAACGTGATGATGATGACGGAAATCAGGAAATGGCCATTTTCTCGTTTGACTCTGACCTTAATATTTCAACAATCAATATTTTGGAAAGGTATTATGAGATTAAACAATATCCCTGTCTTATAATTGAAGGAGAAAAGTATTCAGGAATAAGAGGTGAAAAATTTATCATGCAAAAGGTGTGTGAGAGTAATAAAGAGCTTTATGTGTGCGAACTTTATACAAAAAAGAACAAGGATTTTAATTACCAATGAGGCTTAAAACTAAAAAAAGGTTTGGAATCTATTCACTTTCACTAATACTTTTTCTTATTTTCATAGTATGCGCCAAAATTTTATTTTTTAGCTATACATACCATCATCCATCATGGGATGAATCAGTATTTATCGGAATGGGTAAATGGATAAATTCAGGCCAAAAAACCGGTTTATGGGAAAAGATACGGCCACCAGGGCTGCCATTGCTTCTTTCAAGCATCCCCTTTAAAGGGGATTTTGTTCAAAAAGGAGACTTTATAATGCTGTTATTAACTTTAGGCATAATCATATTAACTTACCTTTCAACTAAAGAATTTTACACAAATAAGATTGCGTTAATTGCTTCAATAATAACTTTCATAAATCCAATTTTTTTTAATAACTCAAACAGAATCCTCTCAAGCATTCCGGCCTTATTTTTTTGCATGCTCTCGCTTTACCTTATACTTAAAAAAAAATATATAGCTTCAGGAGTGGCATGCTTTTTTGCCTTTTTTTTCAGATACCCTGCAGGACTTATATACCCTGCCATTTTTATTATAATGATACTAAGGGATAAATTTGAAAATAAAGAAATATTCAACAAAAGCAATATAAAAAGATATTTCAAATTTAATGTTACTTTCATAGTTTTACTTTGTTTATTTTTGATTTACAATAAATTAATTTATGGCTCATTTCTTGAGCCGCTTATTCTTGCTTCAAAGCACCAAAGCACATTTACAGGGAATGTGCAGGGAATAGCTTATTTATTTTTTTACCCTGTAGTGCTTTTTTCAACTAGCATAATCCTGTTATTTGCCTTCATCTCAAAAGATAAAAAGAACATAATCTACTACTATTTGACACCCTTAATAATATTTTTCACATATTTTACGATAATTCCCCATAAAGAAATTAGATTTTTAGTAATTATGATACCATTTATCTCAATACTAGCAGCAATAGGTATCGCAAAAGTATTGTCTTTTAGAAAAGACAAATATTACAAAATGACTATTTTATTCATTCTTTTCCTGCTTATTGTTCCTTCCTGCATCAATTGCTTTATGACACATAAAAATTTTCCAAAAGAAAAACCAAATGGAATAGATGAATATATTAATATTTTAAACGATAAGATGAATGGAACAATCCTCACTTCTGATCCTATTGTTGCGGCATACACAAACCATAAATTTATCCATTTTTATGATGATACAAAAAAAGGGCTAAACATTATAAAAAATAATATAAATAATTCTCAAGGAATTATATACTATAAATCTGCCTTTCCATGGAACAACAAAGAGGCCGAAAAAGAAAAAAAAGAAATGCTTGAAATTATAAAGAATAAATCCTCTAACATGTGTAGTGTACAGCTTCAAGGAGGAAAAAGAGAGATTTATATATTAAGATAATTCTCCTGTTTTTTAACAAAATTCAGTTTTGCCTTTGTAACAGGGGCAGAAGGCAAAAAAGGACAAGTCTTATTTTCCTTTATAGAAGTTTCATATGTTCCAATTTTCCGGGCGATGTCTATTATTTCCTGCTTGTCCATACATAACAAAGGGCGTAAAACCGGAATATCCACAGCAGAATCAACAACCTCCAGGTTCTCAAGTGTCTGAGAAGCTACTTGTCCAAGGTTATCTCCTGTAACAATAAAATCTGCAGAATTTTTTTTTGCCAATTTTTCAGCTTCCTTGAGCATAGCTCTTTTGCACAAAAGACAAGTATACTTTGAATTCAACTTAGAAATCTCCCCAAGTTTAGGTGAAAAATCTTTTTGAACAAGCTGAGCGTCTTCAGATATAATATTTTTTAACTCATGGACATTTTTGTTTAAGTTTTTTGAAAGAGAAAGATTCAAAAACAAAAGCTCAACGCCTTTACTATTTATTAGATAAGCTGCAACTGGACTATCTATGCCACTACTTAATAAAACAATTCCTTTCATTTTAATTTACAAAAAAAAGCCATATGGTCTTTCTGAAAAGGGTCAAGAGATCTTGAATCAACTATAACCATTTCTTTTTCCAATTCGGTACGTACTTTCTTATATATCTCTTTGGGTTTTTTTGAAACATCAATACTTCTTGATTTAATAGTTATAATGCCATAACCCCCTTTCTTAAGAAACATTCTAATATTTTTTAAAAATATTTCAATCTGCTGGCGTTGCGCAATATCTTGGTAAATGAGATCAACAGATTTTGTTATATTATCCTTATACTTTTCAGGATGGAAAGCATCTTCTAATATAGGAGCAATATTTTTCCTGTTTTCGCAGACAAAAACCAGTTCCCTTACAACCCTTGGAGCCGGGTCCACAGCAAAAACAAAGCCATCTTCCCCTACAATATCAGAAACATGAGAAACAGTAGTTCCTGTCGAAGCGCCCAAGTAAAGAACAATATCATCTTTTCTGATAAATATATTGCGAGTGCCTTTCATAATACAGGCAGCTAATTTGCTTTTATAAGGATTCCAATGACGGTATTCAGTCCCGCCTTTTTTTTTAATAGTTTCACCATAAACCAAGTGACCAGGAGCAATAGACTTAGTGTAAACTTCCCTTCTCTTACCTTTCTTTTCTTCATATACCTCAAATATATCTGATTTTTGCATTTTAGACAAGAAACAAGAATGATTTAAATTAGTTGCGAAATTAATCGATATCTTAAGCAAAAAATAAAATAAATCAGTAAAAAATACTAATTATTCTTTAGAAATTGCCATATTAAGAGCCTGAATCATTTCTTCAACTTTTTTATCATCCATGCCATGTGCTTTGGCGCCTTCTTCGATACTTTCAAATTGAGCAGCCATGCAACCTACACAGCCCAAGCCAAACTGAGCAAAAACTGGCGCAGCATCCGGATAGTTCTGCACTACTTCCATTATCCCCATATTCTTTGTTATAGTTTCTTCTGCCATACTATCACCTTTTTTCCAATTATTGTTTAATTTATTCTGCCTTTTTTAAATATTGCTATAAAGTAAAACAAAAAATATCAGATTAACTGCTTAGCTTTTTTAGCTATAATAGAAAGAAAGTCGCTTGCAATAAAGCCATAACCATAAGATTTCTTTAATTCATCCCCAATTTTGCCCACCAAAAAGGCACCATTGTAAGCTGCCCTTTCAGGGGTCATACCCCTTGCTAAAAAACCCGCAACAACGCCTGAAAGGACATCCCCTGTCCCTCCAACAGTCATGCCGGGATTGCCTGTTTTATTTTTTTTTACGCCTTTTGAGCTGATAATCAAGTCTTCTTTTCCTTTCAATAGTATTACATTACTCTTACAATAACCCGTAAGCTCACTGTAATCATTTATCTTAATCCCTGAATTATTAAGCATTATCTCAAGCTCACCATGATGCGGGGTTAAAAGAGAGTTTTTAACATCCTGCAATCTTAATGCCTTAATAGCATCAGCATCAATCACTTTTGGCTTAGAGGTTTTGCTGAATTTTTCAAAAAGAGAAAACGTGGTTTTTCTTTTCCCGGCTCCGGGGCCCATAAGAATGCAATCATTTTGAGAAACTAACTTTTTTAAAGTATTATAATGAGTCAAAGTAAGATAATTACCTTTAAGCTTATGGGTAATTATGTCCCAGTTAAGAGTATTCACGTGCCATGCCAGTTTTTCAGGAGCTGCCAGGTTTACCAAATCAACACCAGTTCTCATAGCGCCAAGAGCTGAAGCAGTTGTGAGAAAACAAGCACCGGAAAAATCATAACTTCCTGCAACTAAAAGAAGTTTACCGTTTTCGCCTTTATGAGAGTCTTTTTTTCTCATCTTAAATCTTTAACCCTTATTCCACCAGGCGGAAGGGCGCGTATAATATCATCAAGGTCACCACCAATCTTCTTTTTAATGGTTTTTGCTACATCACTTGGTTTTTTTTCACCCTGCTCAATTACAACATATTTGTCTGAATAAGCCTTAATAGCATCAACCGGCGCGCACATAACCTTCCCTTCGTAAACACACAAAGCCAGATTAATAACAGGCTTAATGTAAACATTCTTGCCCCTTACCATAAAAGCGCCTTTTGGCAAATACTCGCCTGACTGGGCCTCTTTTGTAACCTGTTCGGGTGAAACATAAAAGGTTTCTGTGCTTGCAAGACCCGCTTTCCAAGCCCTGCTAAGGCTGGCTGTAGCATCTGCTGCCTGTTGCTTAGTTTCCTCACCTATGTTTTTGCCTTCAGACTTTACAACAAAAAAGGGGCTGCCTGCCATATCGGTATGAAAAACAAGGTCATCTGCCTGTGCGTGTTTTTTAATTATTATTTCGTTTGTAGTAGCATCTCTTCCTCCAATAACTAGAAAACCCTCACTTGAGTAAAACCACCTGAATTTTTCAAACCATTCTTTTTTCCTTTTCTTTTTTAGAACATCCTCTTCAACATTGTCAGGCTTTTCTTTTTCAAGCTTTTCAAGTTTTTTCAGTGTTTTTTCAAGGGCAATTTTCGCGCCCTCAATTTTTCTTTTTGCTTTTTTAGATTTTTCAAAATAAATTGATGCGTTCTCATGCACACTCTTTTCAAGATTAAGTGAAATTATCATTATCCTGCAAGATATTAAAAGATATAAATATTTAACTGGTTTTTTCAAAGAATAATAGCATAAAATGATGATTCCCCTGCCAGGCTTCCTGCTCATGTGTTAAAGAGAACTTGTTTTTTTCAGCGGCTTGTTTTAATTCATCAGGAGAATTAGTAATCAAAGCAACCCTGCCTTCATCTTTTAAAACATACTCTGCTTGATAGAACAATTCATCATATGTCTTTTTCAAACCCTTTACATTAGCATGCTTAGAAACTGAAGGCGGATGTGTTATTATAAAATCAATGCTTTTTTCAGTATATTTTGTTTCAATCCACTCAAGGTCAATTTTGGTTGCAGAAATAACCCTTTCAACATCTGCCACTTTAGCATTATTCTTGGTTGCTCTAAGAGCTGCCAGGATATAATCTGCGCAATGAATGTTGGCTTCTTTGCCAAGCTTTTTATCATTTTCAAGAATGTTAGTTTCAACTCTGGAAAAATCAAAATCCATAAACTTAGTAAAAGCTAATTTATCTTTCACATGGAAATGAGGAGGCTTATTTGTATACGCAAGAGCTGCCTCTATAGGAATAATCCCTGAGCCGCACATAGGATCAAGCAATACATTGCCGGGTTTCCAACCAGCCATTTTTAATAAACAGAATGCTGTCGATGCATTCAAAGATGAAGGCGCATTATAGATTTTGTAATCTCTTTTGCTAAGAGTTATTCCTGAAAAATCAACTCCATAAATACATTTATTGTCATACACATATAAAAGGAAAATCACATCAGGATTTTCCATATCAGCTTTAATTCCAGTTTTATTAATCACATATTCGCCTGCCTTGGCAGCTAAATCCATAGCAGGCAAATCCAGGCTTTCATAATGGAACACATTTGCCCGGAATGTGCCTTCTTTTAACCATCCACCAAAATCTGAGTTATTAATATCCTTTTCAAGATCTGTGAGCATATCTGTAAAGTCAAATTCCCCGAGCACTAAAACAACCTTATGCAAAGACTGCGAGCGGTAGCACAACTCTGCAATCTCCTGATTACTTTCAGCTTCAAAAATAACACCTGCCTTAACAGTTGAAGCTTCCTTGCCCGTAATTTCAGAAATCTCACTTAACGCTGCCCTTTCAAATCCTTGTGAACATATACCTAAACATTTCATAAAGGACTGAACTTCCAGTACTTTTATAAAATTAACTACTTTTGAAAAAATTATCCAGGGATTTCTGCCTAAAACTAAGGATTTTGCTGTTATTAAGCATCTTAGAGCAATCAATGCTAAACTTCTTATTCAGAATAAGCCGCGAGTATTTACAAAGTAAATCTTTAGAAGAAAATCTTATAGGTTTATTGTCTAAGGCATTTCTTGCCGCTTGCCTGGTTACCCAGACACCCAAGGGCACTGAATATTCACCAGTAATAACCCTTATAGCAAGGCAAGAGGCTTTTCTTTTCATTTTTTTTAGCTTTTCAAGTACTGCTAATCTTACTGAATAATATCCGCCTGCGCAATTATGAGCATATTCTTTTCTCCTCAGGTTAAATTCATAATCAGTAGTAAACCCAGGGCTTGCTGAATTTTCGGTTGCATCCAAAGAAGTTTCAAACAATTCATAACCCCATTGGCCGGGCAAAAAAGAAATTAAATAATAATTGCCGAGATATTCTCCAAAATAAGAAAAAGATTCTCCCACTTCCTTAAAATCGTTTATCTCTTTGATCAAATTATTTCCCAGAGTATCATCAACAGAAGTAATGCTCCATCTCGTTGGAACCATCTTACGCTCCCGCCCAATACCACCGACACTTAATATTTTGGATAAAAAATTCTCATCATAACCCTTTGAATATAAATAATCCATAGCAGGAACCGCCTTTAAGTCAGTATCAGAATTAACCTTATCAACACTTCGTGAAATTTTAGGATTAGATACTATTTTAGCCTTTACCAGTCTGGCCTCAGGACCCCTGGGCGCAGTTATAGAATCATTTTGCAGCCTGAACTTGGGCTTATCCTCAAGAGAAAAATCAACATCAACCGGTTTTGAAGAAAGGCCCGCTTCTTGGACATACCCTGCCTTGTCCGGGTTATAAACAGCTGATTTAAATCTTGAATTCAAGAGCTTACTCCTAAGATTAACCAAACGGGGGATAGTAAAATTATTATCTGACCAATACTTAGGTGAATCATACTTCCACGCATCCCTTGAGCCTTCAGGGACTGCCAAGAGTCCGACATTTACATCTGGATAGCCAAACCTTCCGACAAAAGGTGTGGGAGTCATACTGGTAAATTCTTTTTTAGAATGCGCCCCTTTGGATTTTATCATTGAATTCAATTTAAGCTGGCGGGGGCAAAAACTCCTGCCACAAAAACCTCTTCCCTTACACTTTAGGCATCTTAAATCCATAAAATCAGTGAATAAATTTTATTTATTTAAGCTTAACCTTCAAAAGAGACTATATAAAAAAAGTTAAAGACAAAGAATTAAAAGTCCAGATATTTTTCAGCGAATTTTCCGACAAGAGGTAAAAATTTCTTTTTCCCTTCGACAGCATTGCTAAGTCCTATTACAAGCAGTACAATCACAAGAATGTTGCCGGCCAAAGCAAAAATAACTCCAAAAAGAAACATAAGATTTGCAACAATTTGTATTAAAACCAAAAATAACCAAAGATTTATAGCCTGCTTAACATGAAACTTAGCTAACTTGCTCTTAGAAATATCTTCATCTGCAAAAAACCATATAATTCCTATTAATAAATAAGCTAAAGCAGAAACCAATTTTTCATTTTTTTTCTTTTTTGCTTTCTTAGTCATTTTTTTATGCTTTTTTGTAAAAATAAATATTTATAAAGTTTACTAAAAGTTCTCATAGCTTACTTAAAAGATAAAATGTATTTTTGTTGGTTTTGAAAAATTGAAAAAATTAAAATCATTTAATTAATTATCAAAAGGACTCGTAACAGAAAGATATTCATTCTTAGCAATATGTGTATATATTGTAGTCGTTCTTATATCAGAATGCCCGAGCAGTTTTTGTATAATCCTTATATCAATGCCTTCTTCAAATAAATGTGTTGCAAAAGAATGTCTGAGCATATGAGGCGTTACCTCCTTACCGACAATTTTCCCGGCATTTGCAACAATCTGCTCAATTGCCCTTAAGCTCATCTTGGAGCATTTGCTTTCAAACAAGTATTCTGAATTTGTTCTGCACAAATATGGCAGCAATTTTTCTTTAATCTTTTCAGAAAGAATAGTTTTCCTGTCCTTTTTTCCTTTTGAATTATATACATTTATAATATTATTTTCAGGGTCAATATCTTTTCTTTTTAAATTTCTCAATTCAGACGCTCTAAGCCCTGAAGAATACAGCAAAGTGATCATCAAACTATGCTTAATGTTTTTGGTATTATTGATAATTTCAATAACATCCTTTTTCGAGATATGCCTCGGCAATCTTTTTTTACCCTTAAAAGAAGGAAGATTCTCAACAAGCAACGGCAGTTTAATTACATTCCTGCAAAAAAACTTAATAGAAGCAATCTTTAGCCTTATTGTGTTAACATCATAATTTTCAAGAGAAAGTATATATCGTTTAATACTCTCTTCAGTAGCTTTAAGCGAATTTGCAAAAAGCCAATCAAGCATTTTGCCAACATGATAATCATAAGCTTTCTCAGTCTTCCTGCTCAAACCCCTCAACCTAACCTCCTCAGACAATCTAACACGCAATTCCTCATAACCCATAACAACACACAAAAAAAAGTTCAATAAATTATTAACCCATAAAAAAACCAAAATAATTCAAAAAAAACAAAAAATCTTCAGCTAAAAACATAAAATATTCAAATTAAACGAACAAATCCCCTTCGATTAATAGATGTTA
>JBNJGV010000017.1:0-28962 GCA_051819785.1 Nanobdellota archaeon
TAAGATTGCTTTGAGTTTGGTAGATATTACAACTGGTGAGTTTCTTGTGTATGAATTCCCTAATGAACAACTCTATGAAGAATTATCACGATTCTCTCCTTCTGAGATAATCCTTCCAACAACTCGGTTTTCAGAGTTCTCTTATCTTAAGGATAAGTATTTTTTGACCGAGCATGAACAAAGACATTTTTTTTATGACCTGGCAGAAAGAGTACTCAAGGAACATTTTGGGATAAGTAGTCTGGCTGGTTTTGGAATTGAGAGTAATAATTTGCTTGTTAAATGTTGTGGAGGGCTGCTTAGTTATGTAAAGGAAACCCAAAAGACTTCGATGGATTTTATTAATGGAATAAGGCTGTTTAACTATGAAAATTATATGCAGTTAGACCATTATACCAAGAAAAATCTTGAGCTTTTGAAAAACATTGGTGATGGGACAAGTAAAGATTCATTGCTTTCAGTAATTGACCGGACAAAAACCCCTATGGGCAAGCGTCTTGTAAGAAGATGGCTTACTCAACCACTTCTTAACACTTCTGAAATCAATTACCGTCTTGAGGGTGTTCAAGAGTTGCACAAAAACCTTATGCAAAGGGAAGAGTTAAAAGAGATTTTAAGGGGAGTCTATGATATGGAAAGGCTGATTTCAAGAATCTCTTATGGTAATAGCAATGCAAGAGATATTGTATCTTTAAAGAAATCTCTTCAGGCTATTCCCAAAGTAAAAAAGGCAATTGAAGGATTTGCAAGTACCATTATTAATGATATTGCTGATATAAATGAATTTAAAAAACTGGCTACGCATTTGGAACAGTCACTTGTTGATGAGCCACCTGTTTCTGTGAGAGATGGAGGGTTTATCAAATCAGGTTTTAATTCTGAACTTGATGAATTGCGTGATGTTTCGAAGAATAGCAAGAAAATAATCCAAAAGATGGAGGCTAGAGAGAAGGATAAAACAGGGATTAAATCTCTTAAGATAAGATATAACAAGGTATTTGGATATTATATTGAAGTTACAAAAACACAGCTTTCACAAGTGCCTGAGGATTATATCAGGAAACAGACAATGGTTAATGCCGAGCGGTTTATTACAGATGAATTAAAAGAGATTGAAACTAAGATAGTTTCTGCTGATGAGAGGATTAAAGAGCTTGAATATGAACTATTTCAAGACTTGGTTGGCAAAATAAAAAAGTATACAAAGGATGTGCAGCATGTGTCTTTAAGTATTGCAAAACTTGATGTGATACTTTCATTTGCTGATGCAAGTGCTGCCTTGGGTTATACGAAGCCTTTAGTTGATAGTAAATATTCCTTAAAGATTACAGATGGCAGGCATCCTGTCATTGAGAGAAATGTAGAGGATTTTATTACTAATGACGCTGTTATGGATGAGTATAATCGCACATTTATAATCACTGGACCTAATATGGCTGGTAAAAGCACATATATGAGGCAACTTGCATTAATAATTATCATGGCTCAGATTGGCTGTTTTGTTCCGGCAAAATCAGCAAAAATTGGAGCTGTAGACAGGGTTTTTACAAGGGTTGGCGCAAGTGATGATATCTCTTCTGGGCAGTCAACATTTATGATGGAAATGACACAAACAGCCCATATATTGAATAATGCAACAGAAAGAAGTTTTATTATTCTTGATGAAATTGGCCGCGGTACATCAACTTTTGATGGTATGGCTTTGGCTTGGAGTGTTGCAGAGCATATAACTAAAAAGATTAGATGTAAAACCTTATTTGCAACTCATTATCACACACTCAATGATCTTAGCAAGAGAATAAATGAAGTTAAAAACCTGAATATTGCTGTTGTTGAGGAAGATGACCAGGTAGTCTTTTTGCATAAAATTGAAGAAGGCGGGACTGATAAAAGCTATGGTATACATGTTGCAAAGATTGCAGGAATTCCTGATGATGTAATTGAACAAGCAAAAATAATGCAACTTAAGCTTGAGAATCAAAACGGAAAGGTTGCAAGAAAGGTTATTGAAAAGGTTGAAGAAAAAGACTCAAAAAAGGAAAAAAAGACTTCTTATAATATAAGCGACCAAAAAACTCTTAGCGATATGTTTTAGTTTTTAGATTTGAGAAATATAATAACTGCTGCTGTAATAGATCCTATAAGGTTTGCAACTAAATCTAATGCGGTGTTGTAATAACCACCTACTCCTGTTGAGTTAAATAAAATTACTGTTGAAAATTCAATAATTTCATTAATTGCGCCTATCGATGATGCAGCTAAGATTAGTATTGTGTAAAAAATAAGTTTTTGTTTTTTTGCTGAGGCAATCTTAATTAAGAATGAATACATAATTAAAGTGATTACTCCATAACAGAAAAGATGCATAGCTTGGTCATATTTTAAGATATTATAAGGACTGCCGACAATATCAATAAGTATATAACTATAAAGTTTTGTGCCAGAAATTACAAGGCTACCTCCGAGCATGTGCATCAAAAGACAAATAAAATAGCCCCATTTTGCAAGGGGTATAAGTTTAATTTTTTTATCAATGAAGTGTAAAAATCCTGTAAATGCATAAATTGAGCCAAGGTATAGTAAAAATTCCCAGTTTTTTTGGATTATAAATATTATTAAAAATATCGTGAGAACAATGTAACTTAAGGAAAAGGCAGATTCCTTTAATTTCATCTGGACTTGTACTTGACTTATGTTTATAAATATATTGTATAATATTTCAAATCAATTTGTTTAAACAGAAACTTTAATGAATTAGACATGTTTACACTATTTTGTTACTAAAAGGGTTTTCAATAATCAAATGATTTATAAGATTTCCATTCAGGGAAGGCATCAATCAAATAAGAGGGGAATTATAACAAAGAGATGATACAAAATGTCCATTAATCAACTTGATGAAGAAACTATAAACCAGATTGCTGCAGGTGAAGTGATTGAGAGGCCTGCTTCTGTTGTGAAAGAATTGATTGAAAACTCAATAGATGCAGGAGCTGACGAAATAGATATAGTAGTAGCAGATGGAGGAAGAAAAAAGATTGTTGTTGAGGATAATGGCTCAGGAATGTCTCAAGATAATGCAAAACGTTCAATACTCAGGCATACTACAAGTAAAATAAAGGATTATAACGACCTTTGGAATATTATGACAATGGGTTTCAGGGGTGAGGCTCTTAGTAGTATTGCATCGGTTTCACAAATGGATATTGTTACAAAAGCAGGCTCCTCTGCTTCGGGTTCTTGTATAAGAGTGGAAGGTGGCAGAATAGAGAATGTAAAAAGTGTAGCCTCTAATCAAGGGACAAAAATCATTGTTAATAACCTGTTTTTTAATGTTCCCGCAAGAAAGAAATTTCTGAAATCAAGAAATTATGAACAAAAAAATATTACAGATGTTGTTATAAAATATGGTCTTATTTATACTAATAAAAGCTTTGTATTAAGAAATGAGGAAGGTATCCTTGTTGAAAAACCAAAGACAAATTCAATCGGGGAAAATATTACTTCAATATATGGCTTAGATGTTGGCAGAGAGACTTTTCCCTTGAGGGGTGAGAAAATATCTGGATATGTTGTTAAGCCTACTATCAATAGGTCTAGTCGTGATTATATTTCAGTGTATGTTAATAAAAGGTTCATTAAATCAAAAATTGTTGAAGATGCAATTTTAGATGCAATGAAGACTCTTATTTTTCATGGGCGTTTCCCGATAGCTGTCCTTAATCTGGAAATTGAGCCTGATAGATTAGATGTTAATGTACATCCTTCTAAAAAAATTATTAAATTTACCGATGAAAATGATGTATATTGGCGAGTTTATGAGTCTGTAAAGGGGGGTATGAAAGATGCGGATCTTTTTACAACTTCAAGTGTTAAACCAGCTGTTCAAGAGACATTTTTTGATTCAACTAAAAATCTTGAAAATTCTGGTAATAGCCCTAGCCCTTCTTATTTTAAAAAGAAAGATGATATACAAGGCCAGCTAGTTTGTGAGCAAAAAGAAGATTATAATATTGGTGTTAATATTCTGGGACAGGTCCATAAAACTTATATTATTATAGAAACAAAAGAAGGCTATTCAGTAATTGATCAGCATGCAGCTGAAGAAAGAGTCAATTATGAGAAATTCAAGGAGCAATTTACTAGAGGCGGGATTGAAAAACAAGAGTTATTGGGCGGGTTCACAATAGATCTTACTGCGGCTGAATATTCACTTCTTATTGAAAATACAGAGAAACTGGAACAATTAGGTTTTGGGATTGAGGATTTCGGCCAGAATTGCATTAATGTTCGCAAAATACCTTCTAGCCTGGATTCTGATTTTGAGTTAAAGGATACACTTTTGAGTATTGTACAAAATAATTTTTTTGATAAAAAAGAAGAAGCACTAAAATATATGTCATGCAGGGCTTCTGTAAAGGCAGGAGAAGAACTGAACAATAAACAGATGAGAGACTTGGTTAATAAATTATTTAAGGCAAATAATAAATATACTTGCCCGCATGGCCGTCCAACCATGCTTAGGTATCCCTTGTCTAAACTAGAGAAGGATTTTAAAAGGGTTGCATAAGATGCAAAATATAAAATCAGCATTTAATAGGGCCTTTAAATCACTTGTAAATGTTTTGCCTATAATGCTCGGTGTTATTTTTCTTATAGGCCTGTTGAAAATTTTAGTTCCTCAGGATTTTTATAACAGTATCTTTGGTTTTAATCTTGTTTTAGATACGTTGATTGGTTCAGTTGTTGGTAGCATTATGGCTGGTAATCCAATTACCAGTTATGTTATAGGTGGGGAATTCTTACAACAAGGAATAAGTTTGTGGGCAGTGACGGCCTTTTTGGTGTCCTGGGTTACAGTAGGTTTAGTACAGCTTCCGGCTGAAGCAATGGTGTTAGGTAAGAAATTTAGTATTTTAAGAAATGGGATATGTTTAGTTTTTTCATTTATCGTCTCAATAATAATTGTTTATATTGTAGGGTGGGTGTCATGAAAAACTGGTACTTCTTTTTTTTAGTGGCAGGGATTTATCTCGCTTCAACTTTATTTTTCCCTAGTTTGGTCATGGAAGCTTTCAAGGTATCTTTTAAACTGATTTTTAAGGTTCTTCCTGCTCTTTTGTTTGTTTTTATAATAATGTTTATTACAAATTTGTTTGTGACCGGTAAAAGAGTAAAAAAATACCTTAGTAGAAAATCTGGCTGGAAAAAATGGGTTGTTGCAGTACTGGGTGGGGTTATCTCAATGGGTCCGATTTATGCCTGGTATCCACTATTGAATGATTTTAATAAAAAAGGTGCCAGTTATGGATTCTTAGCTTCTTTTTTATATGCTAGAAGTGTTAAGCCTTTTCTAATACCTGTAATGTTTCTTTATTTTGGAGTTTCGTATACTATTGTTTTTTGTGTTGTGCTTTTGTTTGCTGCTTTTTTTCAAGGTCTTTTTTTTGAAAGCATTGAAAAGTATTTGTAAATGCCCATTTGTTATGACTATTCTATTTTAATTAAAGAAAAAAGACCTATACTAAACCAATAGGTTTTTAAATAAAGCCTTAATCCAATGGAGTTAACCCTATTAAATAGGTCTCTAAGGAGAGGTACTGAGTATAAATCTCGGGTTTAGGTGATTAATATGGTAGAATACAAACTTGTTTTAAATGAACCAAAGACAGCTAAAAGCTATAAGAAGGAGATAAAGGACAATGAGGCTGAATCTTTTATAGGTAAAAGGATTGGCGAGACCGTTAAAGGCGATAACTTAGGATTTCCTGGTTATGAATTTCTGATAACCGGAGGGAGCGATAAAAGTGGCTTTCCTATGAGGTGGGATGTTGATTCATCTAGTAAAAAAAAGATTTTAGCCGTAAAAGGTGTTGGTATTAAAAATAAAAGAAAAGGTATGAAAGTAAGAAAGACTGTTGCTGGTAATACTATAGGTGATGAAACCGTTCAGATAAATCTAAAGGTAACAAAGGCAGGTAAGGACAAACTAGGAGAAGAAGAGTCTGCTGAAGGGGAGAAGAAAGAATAAACTATGGCAAAAAGAAAAATAATCCAACCTGAAGTGAATGTAGGCTTGATTGGGCACGTTGATCATGGAAAAACTACACTTACTGAGAAATTGACTGGGAAATGGGCTGATACTCATTCTGAGGAAATAAAAAGAGGTATAACTATTAGGTTGGGTTATGCAGATACTACGTTAAGAAAATGTAAAAAATGCGATGAAGCTAAGGCCTACACGATTCATGAAAAGTGTGATATCTGCGGTGGATCTACCCAAGAAATAAAACGGATTAGTATTGTTGATGCTCCAGGTCACGAATCTCTGATGGCAACTATGCTTGCAGGCGCGACAATGATGGATGGTGCCTTGCTTTTGGTTGCAGCGAATGAAACCTGCCCTCAACCGCAAACAAGGGAGCATATCATGGGTCTGCAGATAATGGGTATCAAAAACGTGGTTGTTCTTCAGAATAAGGTAGATGTTGTCTCTAAGGAGAGAGCTAAACAAAATTATGATCAAATTAAGAAATTCCTTAAGGAGACTGGTTATAAGGATGCTCCGATAATTCCTATTTCCGCGGCTCATAATGTGAACATTGGTGCTGTTATTCAGGCTATTGATCAATATATACCTAAAAAACAAACAAATTCAGAGGAAAATCCTCTTATGTATGTGGCAAGAAGCTTTGATATTAATAGACCTGGTGCAGATATTTCGGGTTTGAGAGGTGGTGTTTTAGGAGGAAGCCTTGTTAAAGGGGTTTTGAAAAAAGGCCAGGAGGTTGAAATAAGACCTGGTGTGCGTTTTGAAGAGAAAAATCAGAATGTATGGAAACCCCTTAAGACAAAAATTGTTTCTTTAGCTTCAGGTAATGACCCTCTTGAACAAGTTGGCCCAGGTGGGTCGGTTGCTCTTGCAACTTCATTGGATCCATCTGTTGTGAAGTCTGATAGATTGGCAGGTGCTGTTGTAGGTCTGCCTGGTTCGCTTCCGGAAGTGCGCCACCAGTTGAAGCTCGAAACTAATCTTTTAAAGAGAGTTGTAGGGAGTAAAGAAGAAAGAGATGTCGAGCCAATCAAAGTTGGAGAATCTTTGATGCTTAATGTGAATTCCGCTGCAACAGTTGGTGTTGTTTCAAATCTTAGCAAAGGTATTGCTACTTTAAACCTTAAATTACCTGTTTGTGCTGAAGTTGAGAGCAGGGTTACTATTTCCAGGCTTATAGGAAGCAGATTCAGATTAATAGGGTATGGTATAATCAAGTAGTAATGAATTTATTCGTTAAATAAAGCAAAATTTAAAAATATTAATTTTTCTTAAATCCGTAAATGCGAAATATCCTAAAAAAGAGGTTAAATAGTCATAGTATCATATGCGCTGAAGGTTATCTTTTTGAGATGGAGAGGCGTGGCTATATGAAAGCAGGACCTTTTGTTCCTGAAGTTGTTCTGGATAATCCTGAGGCATTAAAGCAACTCCATAGGGAATTCTTGAGAGCTGGCTCTGATGTTGTAGAAGCATTTACCTATTATGCTCATCGCGATAAAATGAGAACTGTTGGTCGTGAAAGGGACCTTGAGTATCTTAATAGGCAGGCTTTACGGCTTGCTAAAAGTGTTGCTGATGAAAAGGACGCTCTTATGGCAGGTAATATCTGCAATACCTGGATTTACAACCCTGATGATAAGGAGACTTGGAAACAAGTTTATGATATGTTTGATGAACAAGTAAGATGGGCTAAGGAAGAGGGGGCAGATTATATAATTGGTGAAACTTTTTTTTATCATGGTGAAGCTGTAATTGCTTTGGAAGTTATTCGTAAATATGGGCTTGAATCAGTTATAACTTTTGCGCCTTTCCATAGTAAGACGCTTGATGGCTATAATTATGAAGATGCTTGCAATATTCTCGAGGAATTTGGTGCTACTGTCGTTGGTATGAATTGTGGTGCTGGTCCTGCTACAATGTTTCCTATAATTAAGAAGATACGTAAAAAAGTTTGTGGTCCTGTTGCATGTTTGCCAGTGCCATACCGGACTACTGTTGAGGCTCCGCGGTTTCAGAAATTAGTTACCAGGGATGGAAAACAGGCTTTTCCAGTGCTTCTTGAAGAGTTTCTGCTCAACAGAGAGGAGATAGCTGCATTTGCCAGGGAAGCTAAGAAGATAGGCGTTGAATATATTGGCCTTTGTTGCGGAGGTGCTCCTCATTATATAAGAGCTATTGCAGAGGAATTAGGCAGGACTCCTGAGGCTAGCAAATATTCTCCTAATATTAAAGGACATGCAATGCTGGGTAGTGATGTTAAGACCTATAATAAAAAGAATATAGAAGACTGGCGACCATAGTTTATACCACCACAATATATATAAAAATTATTGATTTCTGAAGTATTTATGGAAGGGGAGGAGAATAATAAAACTAGAGAGGAGACTTTTGAATTATTGAAAAAAGCTTCTAAAAAAGATTCTATGCCTATATATAAGACACCTACTAAAACAGAAGAAGGAAGTAGCGAAGAAGAATGAGTCTGCAAGCAAAGGAATTGATAAAAAGCTGTAATATTTCAAGAATACAAAGTTCAAGCTCTATTAATACATATAGACAATGCCCTAGAAAATACTACTATTCATATATTAGAAGATTGCCTCAAAAGCCCAGTATTCATCTAATTAGAGGAAAAATAGCTCATGAGGTTGTTGAGGATTTTTTTAAAATAAATATTGATTCTCTTACTGATAATTGTTTTGAATTTAACTTTAAGATTATTGTGCAAGATAGACTACTTAACCTTTGGAATGAGGCAAAGCAAGATTTAGCTGCCTTGGATATGGGAAGCTCTGAGTTAAATAATTATTTTGAGGAAACCAAGAATATGCTTTTCTATTGGCTTGAAGATTTTATAAGACAACTAAAAAATAAATCCGTGTCTTCAGGATTAAAAAGAGCTTTTATGGAATTAAGACCTGTATCTGAGGAGCATTTTATCTCTAAGGATATAGGTGTCCAGGGGTATGTCGATGCAATTCATAAAGATGAGAAAGGTATAAGACTTATTGACTATAAAACCAGTAAAAAAGATTGCATTACTGATGATTACAGGCTACAATTAGCAATTTATAGCCTTTTATATCATGAAAAATACGGGGAATATCCTTATAAAGCGGGTGTTTATTTATTTAGGCATGGGGAAAGACTTATTGATGTGGATGAGTATTTATTAGATTTTGCAAGGAAAGAGCTTCAGAGAATCCACATAAACACCTCTTCAGAGAATATTAACGATTTTCCAAAGAAGCCTTCTATTTTATGTAACTGGGGTAAAGGTTGTTGTGATTTTTATAATCAGTGCTGTTTAGAATAAAAAGGTGGTTGGCCCCCGATTCAAACAGGTGGGGGTTAGAATCAAGCGATGAATAGGGAGCCAACCGTGATTCTGAGTTTTGTTTTTTAGGAAAGCTGGGTTCCTATTCGCCATCTGTGTGGGTGGGGGGTTAGAATCAGGCGGCGAATAGGGAACCAGCTAGTGATCATTCATCACCTCTTACCAAAAGGTTGCGGGGTGGTCTTCTCATTTCTTGCATCCACATTATCCCAACTCTAACCATTGCTTTATTGAATTTATCTGAAATTTTGTATCTTTTGTGATAAAGGTCATACTCTATTATACCCATTCCTTTCATAGGTGTTAAGATTCTGTCATAAAATTGTCTTTTATTGTAGGAAAGTTTTACTTTTTTTCCTTCGTATCCGGGTTCCTGGAGTTTTGCTGTCAGCTTTCCATCGTGAAGTGATGTAGCAAATAATGACATCTCTGTTTTGCCGATTTCTCCTTTATTATTTTTCATTTCGTCAATGAGGAGTTTTGCGACAATGATTTGCTGTTTAGTTGCGAATATTATTTCATAAATATCATCCGGCATATTGAATTGGTCAAAAAGTATTACCATACGCATATTAATGAATCAACTAATATATAAATATTTCGATTAGTATACCTTTATGTATATTAAATATTAAATTTTTAGACAGAAATTGTTGGATTTATGAAGATTTTTTTCTAATCTATTGTTGTTTTAATAGCTTAGAGAACAAAGTTTTTAAAAACTTCAATAATACATTTTTTGTATGGAATATAAAGAGCTTTCCGAGGTTTATAATGAAATCCAGTCTACTTCTAAACGGCTTGAGAAGGCAAATATAATCAGTCGTTTTTTATTAAAAATTCCTGATGATGAATTGGATGTTATAGTTGTTTTACTTCAGGGGAAAATATTCAGGTCATGGGAAGAGAAAAAACTAGGTGTGGCAGCTAAGACTGTGGTAAAGGCTATTAATCTGGCTACTGGTTTTTCTTTATCGAAAATTGAGAGTGAATGGAAAAATACGGGTGATCTAGGGCTTGTATCAGAGCAATTTGTTAAAAACAAAGAACAAGCCACTCTTTTTTCTGAAAAATTAAGTGTGAATAAAGTATACAAAAATCTTGAAAAACTTGCAGTACTGGAAGGTTATGGTACTGTTGATAAGAAGGTTAAACTGATTGCAGAGCTTTTATCTAGTGCTTCTCCTGTTGAAGCCAAATATATTATACGGACAGTTCTTGAAGATTTAAGAGTAGGGGTTGGCAGGGGTCTTATGCGTGATGCTATTGTTTGGGCGTTTTTTGGTAATAAGTTGGGATTAGCTTATGATTCTACTGCTAATAAATTATCCTTTTCTGATGAAAAAAGGGTTCTATTCCAAGAGCATTTGGATGCGGTGGACTATGCTTATAATTTGAAAAATGATTTTTCCGAAGTTATCTGGCTTGCTAAATCACATGGCTATGAGGGTTTGTTAAACACGGACGTATCAATAGGCAAGCCTATGCAGAGTATGCTTTTTCAAAAAGCTAAGGATATTGAGCAGGCCTTCAATTCAGTGGGTTCACCTGCTGCCTTTGAGTATAAATATGATGGGTTCAGGGTTCAAATACATTATAACAATGGCGAGGTAAGATTATTTACAAGGAGGCTTGAGAATGTAAGTCGGCAATTCCCTGATGTTATTAAGCATATTAATGAGTGTCTTCGGGCTGAGAATTGCATACTTGATGCGGAAATTGTAGGTTATAATCCTTCTACTAATCAATATATTCCTTTTCAGCAGGTTTCTCAAAGGATAAAGCGAAAATATGATATTGGTGTTTTAGAAAAGAAATTTCCAGTGGAAGTTAATATTTTTGATGTAATGTATTATAATAATAAACTTCAGCTGGAAACTCCTTTTAATGAGAGGAGAAGGTTAATTTCTGAAATTATTGACCCAGTCGAAAGAAAGGTCGTGTTATCCAGGATAATTGTCACAGATAAAAAAGAAGATGCAATAAAATTTTATAATGAGGCTCTTGATAAGGGCGAAGAAGGGGTTATGGTGAAAAACCTTGATGCTCTATATCAGCCAGGCTCCAGGGTTGGTACTGGTGTTAAACTAAAACCAGTTATGGATAGTCTAGATTTGGTTATTGTTAATGGTGAATGGGGAGAGGGTAAAAGGGCTAATTGGCTTACTAGCTTCACTTTGGCAGCTTTGGATGAAAATAATCAGTTGAAGACTATAGGCAAGGTTTCAACAGGATTGAAAGAGCTTGAAAGCGAGGGCGTAACTTATTCATACCTTACTGAAATTCTTAAGCCCTTGATTATTTCTGAAAAAGGAAGAAAAGTCAGGTTAAAGCCCAAAGTTATTGTAGAAGTTAATTATGAAGAGATTCAAAAGTCAAATGTATATGAAAGCGGTTATGCTTTAAGGTTTCCTAGGTTTGTTAGGTTAAGGGAGGAAAGGGCGTTGGAGGATATTGATAATATTGAGCAAATTCAAAAACTTTATAAAGAACAACGTAGCAGGGACAAGTATGCCTAGAGTGTTCTTTGAGAAACCTAATCATGAGATGCTTTCTTATTTTGATATAAGCCAGGTAGATATGCATTTTCATACTAAGTATTCTGACTCAAACGTGAGTGTTCCAGTAGCCCTTAGGAAAGCAAAAAGGATGGGGATTGGGCTTGCAATAACTGATCATAATGTTATTGGTGGTGCTTTAGAGGCTGTTAATAATAAAGAAGGAGTTATGGTTATTCCCGGTGTAGAAGTTTCAAGTATTGAGGGGCCTCATATACTTTTATATTTTTATGAGCCAAAGGATTTAAAGGCATTTTATGATAATTTTTTGAAATCCAGGCTTAATGGGAATCCTTTTATGGCTATAAATGCAAGTGCAGAAGAGATTCTTGATGTGGCCAGTAGATATGATTGCTTAAAAATTGGGGCGCATCCATATGGTTATATGACAGCAAATTCAGGTATTTTAAAAGCTGCCAATAAGGGTTATATTAGTTCAGATGTTCTTGGAAAACTTGATGGTGTTGAGGGCTTATGCGGGGCAATGAATCGCTATTTAAATAAAAAGGCTTCAATTTATGGAGAACAAAATAATCTGATGATAACCGGTGGCACAGATGGTCATTGTCTTTTCCAGTTAGGCAGGGTAGTTACTATTGCAAGAGGTAGGACCAGACATGATTTTCTGAATAGTATCAAGGATAAAAACAATATTGTTACTGGCAAAGAGCCCAGGGCTTTAACTAAAATTCTCCCAGCTAGCAGTACTATATATAATCACGCCCATTATGCAGTTCCTACTGTTAAACTCCAATCACGTATGGTTTATAAGAGGGCTAAGCATTTTAAAATAAAGGTTATAAAAAAATGCAAAAAGGGCTCTAGCTTTTCAAAAAGAGTAGTGGTATCTCCCATAAGGGCTATAAAAAAGAAGCATAAATGATTTAAATGCTTATTATTTCTCTAGGTAATAGTTTGCTTATAAAGCCCCCATAGTTTAGCCTGGTTGGAAGTATTATCTTTCAGGGTAAATAGAACGCGGGCTTGCGGAGCCTGTGGCCTGGGTTCAAATCCCAGTGGGGGCGTTATTTTATTGTTTATCAAACTCTGCTAATCGGGTCACTCTTTCATTTGTAAAATTATTATTAAAAAGCATTTCAGAATTCATCCATCGAATTATAATGTTTTTAATATACGTTTTATCTTCTTTTGAAAGTATTTTGGATTTGGGTATGTTGTGCCATTTTTTTAGGCATTTCCTGCAGCAGGTAGCAGTAGCATGTTGGGCAACAAATACGGGGTGTCCTTTCCATGGTGTTTGTTTTCCGTCATTATCTGTCTTTATTTCCAGATTTTTTTCAATAAAATCTTTGGCATGCGATTCAATTACTGGTATTCCTTTGGTGTTTATATACTTAATATCCTTTTGTTTAAGTTTAAAAGAGTTCCTGAATCTTGATTTTTTAAGTTTAAGGAGTATTCTTTCCATTTTATTCTTCTTCTTCTTCTCCTGTATTATCAAGGAGTGTCTTTTTATTTCCTGAGTAAAGGCCCATCTGGCTCATTTGTTCGTATTGCATATCTGTTAAGGATAGGGGGTTTATGGTATATTTGTATTTTTCTTTAATTTCAGCACATATTCTTTTCACTTCACCGGTGTCAATATTATCTCCTATCAAAAGCACATTTGCTCTGTCATTGTATTCTTTTCCATGAAGTATTACCTTCTTTAAGCCAGGGATATTATTTATCATCTCTATGAATTTATCCATTATGCGTAAATCTGTTTTAAACACGGAAGCAAGTAGCTTGACTTTTTTATTGTCTTTAAGGTTATATAATTTGAATCTGCTTATTCTTGATATTTCTACGACATCTAATTTGTGTAGTTTGTTGAGTATTCTGAGTGTAGTAGCCATTGGTACACCGGATTCTTTTGATAATTCTTGTAAATAGAATTGTTTTTTGTTGTCTTTGAACATAGCTTTTATTACAGCAATAATCTTTGTGTCGAAGAGTTCTTCAAAAATTGAAATATCTTCCATCTTAAGAATAAAGTAAATGGCCCTGATATTTATATGTTTTCATTTTTGAAATTTGGTTTCAAAAATAAAATTTAATTTCAATTTTGAGAATAAGCTTTGAAATACTCTTTATTTAGTCTTTGAGAAATTACTAAGAATTTGCATATAGGTTTTAAATTGTTTATAAAATATATTTCAAAGAATGACGTTTTACGTTTTTATACTTCATAGAATCTGATTTTACTTAAGGATCCAAGATACTTGGTAGTTTTGAAGGAGGGGGTAATTTCTTAATTCTAACTTGTATAGGGGGTATTTTTTGTACATAAATCCTTAGAATTAACAACAAAAAGCAAAAGGCCGTCAATATCCTTCAATTAAGCTATAAAGGTCTTTTAATCCTTGTATTGATAAGAATTCTTTAAAAAACGCTTAGAATCGGCGCAGAAAAAAAATTAAAGGATTTTAACCTATTTTCTCATTCTTCTGCGTTTTTCTTTATTCATTCTTTTACGTTGCCACTTCCAACGCATTTGTCCTTTCTTTTTCCATCTTCTTGAGCTTCTTTTCATTCATAACCCTCGTAGTAGCTATTTCTAAGTAAATTGTATCCCTTGGATTAAGAATTTATATAAAAGGTTTTGGTTTTTGAGGTTTTGCAAAAATATTTAAACCAGCTTTGTAATTAATTGAGGTATGGACACTCTGGAATGTATAAGAACAAGGCGTTCTATAAGGAAATTTAAGGAAGTTCCTGTTGAATGGGCTAAGGTTGGCCGGATATTGGAGGCAGCAAATGCCGCTCCTACTGCTGGAAATTTGCAGGATTATAGGTTCATGGTGGTAAATGAACAGGCTAAAAAAGAGAAATTAGCTCATTTTTCAATGGATCAAAAATGGATGTGTAAGGCACCTCTTTATATTGTTGTAAGTTCAGTGCATGAAAAATGCCAACGATTTTATGGGGTAAGGGGTGAAAGACTTTATACAATACAGGATTCTGCAGCTGCGATTCAAAACATTCTTTTGGCAGCTCATGCACAAGGTCTTGGCGCATGTTGGGTAGGGGCTTTCAATGAGGATGAAGTTGAGGAATTGCTTGGAATTCCGGAGTTTGCCAGGGTACAGGCAATAATACCTATTGGGTATCCTGACGAAAAGCCACCTATGCCTCCTAAATATCGATTAGAGGACATGGTCCATTTTAATAAATACGCAGATAATGCTGCAAAGGTTGAAAATGCCCAAACTGAAATTTTAAAAGAATGGTCTCCGCATGTTGAAAACGCGGTTGGCAAGACTAAAGAAGCTTTTAGCCAAGGTGGTAAAAAACTTGGTGGTAAGTTGGGGGATGGTTTAAAGGGCTTGAAGGATAAATTCGGCAAAAAGTAGCTATAACTACCTTTACATTATCTTTCTTCGAATAAATCTTTCATAAAAGTTTCATCTTATAACAATTAAATTTAAATATTAGGAATGTTCTAATAGAAAAATATAAATATAAGCTTTGACATAAAAAATTATAGGAGCTTGGTGACACCTGCTGAACAAAAGTTTTAGGTTGTAAGGCAAGGTGCATTATTCGCTAATAAGGCAAAGCGAATGGGGTAAAGTGGCAAGATGTTCGCTGCCTCATATGTTTACCAAAGAATATAAGAGGGGAGAAAATGGATTTTGTTGTTGAAAAGGCGATGGAACAATCTGGTGGAGAATCAGGAGGAGTAGATGTTAAACCAGCCAATATTAAAGTTATTGGTTGTGGTGGAGCTGGTAACAATATGGTTAACTGGCTTTACAAAAAAGGTATTGAAGGTGCTGAGATTATCGCAACTAATACAGATCAGCAGCATCTTAATGTTACTGAAGCTGATAAGAAATACCTAATTGGAAAAGATGTTACAAGAGGTCTTGGTTGTGGAGGTTTCCCTCAAAAGGGTGCTGAAGCTGCTCAGGAATCTATGCAAGCAGTAAAAGATTCCCTTAAGGGAGCTGATATGGCTTTCATCTGCGCAGGAATGGGAGGTGGAACTGGAACAGGTTCAGCTCCAATAGTTGCAAATGTTGCAAGGGAATCAGGCGCAATAGTTATTGGGACTGTGACTATGCCTTTTAAAATTGAAAGGGCAAGAGTTGATAAGGCTGAACACGGGCTTGCTCAACTAAGAAAGGTCTCAGATACAGTAATCGTTATTGATAACAATAGGTTGGTGTCCATCGCAGGCAATCTTCCAATTCAACAGGCATTTTCTGTTGCAAATGAGCTGGTCTCTACAATGATTAAGGGAATAGTCGAAACAATAGCTGTCCCAAGTCTTGTAAACCTAGACTATGCTGATGTTAAGACCATTATGACAAATGGTGGTGTTGCAGCTATCGGTGTAGGCAGTTCAGACACTAATAACAGGGTAGAAGAATCAGTTAAGGGAGCTCTTAGCAATCCTCTTTTAGACATTAACTATGAAGGTGCTACAGGAGCGCTTATCCATGTGGAAGGTGGCCCTGATTTAACACTCGAAGAGATTAGCAGGATTGGTGAGTTGGTAACTGAGTCAATGGATGCGGATGCAAATTGTATATGGGGAGCAAGAGTAAGAGATGATATGAAGGGTAAATTAACAGTAATGACTATCATAACAGGAGTAAATAGCCCCTGGATACTTGGGAAAAACGACGAAGGTACCCAAGAAGAAATGCAAACCATGAGCGATGAGCTGGGCATCGAAATCATTAAATAATCTTTTTTTCAAGTCTCCCTAACCACCCCAACAACCAAAGGAGACAGGTGGGGGCTTTTAAAGCCCCTTTTTTTCTTTTTATAAGATAAAGTTATAGTTCGTTTCTATTCAATCCAGAAATCTTGTACTAATTATGCCTTACTTTTTTTTTAGAAGGATGGTTTAAAAAATTTAAGATAATTTTTTGGATTTCTTATTTTTCATAATGTTTGGTATATTTTAATATGTGTTTTATAAATGAAAAATACCTATGGCTAGTTAATATATGCCATTAATAATGTTAGAATCTGTATGAGTTATATTATTGTTCCTTTTTTGTGCTGAGGATCTTGATTATTGCTGCTACTACTTTAAGGATTGCTGCAATTAGCCCAATTTGAAGAAAAAGATGTAACCATGGGTAATCAAGTAGAAAGTAGCTTCCTATTTTCTCAAGTGTCTGGACTAGTAAAATGTATCCAACAATGTAGCCAATTGAGATGAAAGTCCATTTGTTTGTATCATCTATTTTAGACACTTTACTGTATATTAGTCCTATTACAATGGCAACCAAGGCAAGCAATGCTATATACCAGAAATCACCTATCGCAAAGCCTTGTTTTGATTCAAACACGACCATAGCTATTGAAAAAGCTAAGGATATTCCTACTGTTGCTGGTTTTCCTAACTTTTCGCTTGATGTTGCATTCAGGACTCCTCCGAATATTAATATATATATTATGAAATCTATACCAATGTAATACTCTTTATATAAATCAGGAATATTAAGTTCTCCTACTGCTTCAAATACAGTTTCAACAGGGTTTGCATAAACAACATTAACACATAGAAGTAATAAGAGTCCTGCGTAAAACAATTTTTTCATAATTTTATTACAGGAAGCTGCTTTATAAAAAATTTTCTTTTTTGGGTTAGATAGCCAAAAGGTATATTCTGTTAATAGCAAGAAAAATAATTAAAAGATTTTTCACTGGGGTGATACATAAATTTTAAGAGAAAATTTATAAATAAACAGCGTTTCTTGCGGTTCAATGGTTTTATCTAAATTAGGCAGTTCTTTGAAGACCTCTTTGCAAAAGATAACCCAAGCGGTTTTTGTAGATGAGAAACTAGTAAATGAATTAGTAAGGGATTTACAAAAAGCCCTATTGCAGGCAGATGTTAATGTACAATTAGTTTTTAAATTAAGTGAGAAGATTAAGAAAAGGATATTAAAAGAAGAAGTCCCGGCAGGGCTTACTAAACAGGAGTATCTTGTTAATGTTGTTTATGAGGAGTTAGTTGAATTTTTAGGAGGGGAAGGCTATAAGATTGATTTTAACAAGAAACCTCTTAAGATAATGTTGGTAGGTCTTTTTGGAAATGGGAAGACTACTACAGCTGGAAAGATGGCAAAATTCTTCTCAAAGCGGGGAAATAAGGTTGCTGTTGTCCAGACCGATACATGGAGGCCTGCAGCTTATGACCAATTAAGTCAGCTTGCAGAGCAGATTAATGTTCAATTTTATGGAGTCCAGGATGAAAAGGGCGACCCTGTTAAGATTTATCAAAAGCATGAAAAGGATTTTGAAAAATTTGATGTTGTTATTATTGATACCGCTGGAAGAGATGCTCTTTCGGATGATTTAGTAGAGGAACTTGATAGACTCAACAAAGTGGTCATTCCTGATGAGACTTTGCTTGTTATGTCTGCTGATATTGGCCAGTCTGCCGAAAAACAGGCAAAAATGTTCAATCAAGCAAGTAAAGTAACAGGTGTTGTGATTACTAAATTGGATGGTACTGCTAAAGGTGGAGGTGCCTTGTCTGCATGCTCTGTTACAGAGACTCCTGTAAAATTCATTGGAACTGGTGAAAAAATAAATGATCTGGAAGCTTTTAATCCTAAAGGTTTTGTCGGAAGATTGCTTGGTTGGGGGGACATTGAAGCTCTTTTAGATAAAGCAAAAGATGCTATTAGTAATGAAAATGCGGAAGATATGGGCAAAAAATTCCTTAAAGGGGATTTTAATTTGATTGATTTGTATGAACAAATGCAGTCTATGAAAAAAATGGGTTCTTTGAGCAAACTAGTTGATTTGATTCCAGGGATGGGCCAGTTAGAATTGCCTAAAGAAGCATTGGATGTTCAGGAGGGCAAGTTGAAAACCTGGAAATTTGTAATGGATTCCTGTACAAAAGAGGAGCTTGAGCAGCCAGAATTAATTAATAGGGATAGAATTGAGCGTATTGCTTCAGGCTCAGGAAGAAATAATTCTGATGTTAGAGAGCTTTTAAAGCAATATAAACAAAGTAAGAAAATGATGAAGATGTTTAAGGGTAAGGGTAAGGGCGATATGCAAAAGATGATGAAGAAGATGGGAGGAAATCCCGGAGATCTTAAAAAGATGGGCTTAAAATGACACAGCAAGAATTACAACAAAAATATTATGAATTCCAGATGCATGAGGAGCATTTAAAAAAGTACAAAGAACAATATGCTCAGATTGATGACCAGATTCTTGAGATAGGGTATTTAAAAAAGTCAATTGACGATTTTATTAAAGTAGAGAGTGAAAAAAAAATTTTATGTCCGTTAAGTAATGGTATTTTTGTGAAAGCTAAGATTAATAAGCCTACAGATTTTCTTGTTAATGTGGGTGAAAATGTGATTTGCAGCAAGTCACCTGAAGAGACCAAGGAGTTGCTTGATAAGCAAAAGTTGGAATTAGAAGATAATAAACAACATATATCCGAGCAGCTTGCTAATATAGAAGAAAGAATGAATGAATTGGAAAAAGAGTTGAAAAATCTTGTTTGATGTTTTAAAATGTTTGGCTATTTAAAAAAAAAACTAAAAAGCGCTGTTGATAAATTTTCTAAGGAAGTAGATGAAGAATCAGAAGTGCTTGAAGATTCTGAAGATAATTTAGAAAAACAGAGTGAGGATTCAACTAAGTCAGAAAAAGAAATTAATGCCTCACCTGCAGATCTTGAAGATTCTAAGTCTGAAGAGGATGAGGAACCTAGTGCAAATGATGCAAAGGATTCGGATGAATCTCAATCTGAGGAAAGTTCTTCTACACAAAAAGATGGGCAAAAATCTATCGCTGAACCCAAAACTGGTGACGAGCAGGATGAGGTTGGGCAAGTAAATAAAAAAAAGCCTGGTTTTTTTAAAAAGTTCTGGGGTAAAAAAGAATCTTCAGAAGAAGAAAAAGATGAGAAAGATGAGAAAGAAAGGTCTAAGCTAGACTCTCAATCATCAGCAGATTTAGAAAAAGATATTCAGACAAAACAAGAACCCGCAGTTTTAGAAACTAAAAAGCCTTCCACTTTTCAAAAAAAGGAGGAAGTTACTCCTGAGGAGTCTGATGTTTTCGAAGCCAAAGAAAAAATCCAAAAAACTGAAAAAAGCCAAGAAGATAAGCTATCAGACGAGGCTAAAAAAGAAAAGGGTGAGGAAAACCAAAGCCTTGAAGAAGAAACAAATAAAAAAAAGGGTTTTTTTAGCCAGGTCAGAAGTTCAGTTGTGGATGCTGTCACAAAAAGTTCAATAAGTGAGGATAAATTTAACGATCTATTCTGGGAAATTGAAGTTGCTTTATTGGAAAATAATGTGGCAGTTGAAGTTATTGAAAAAATAAAGAATGATTTAAAGGAAAAATTAGTTGATACAAAGGTGAGGCGTGGCAACACAGCCGATATTATCATCCAGAGTCTTACCGATTCGGTTCACGACTTGTTTAAACTTGAGCCTATCAAGCTTGAAGAGAAGGTTAAGGAGAAAAGGCCTTATACAATTGCGTTTGTTGGAGTCAATGGCTCTGGAAAAACTACTTCTATTGCTAAGCTGGCCTATTCTTTGAAAAAGCAGGGGTATAAATGTGTTATTGCTGCAGCTGACACTTTCAGAGCTGCAGCTATCCAACAACTTGAAGAACATGCTGATAAGGTAGGTGTGAAGTTAATTAAACATGATTATGGTGCTGATCCAGCAGCTGTATCATTTGATGCAGTAAAATATGCAAATTCTAAAAATCTGGATTTCGTTTTGATTGATACCGCAGGAAGACTTCATAGTAATTCCAACCTTTTAGATGAGATGAAAAAGATTGTCAGAGTAGCCAAGCCCGACTTAAAGATTTTTGTTGGTGAAAGCACAACCGGAAATGATTGTGTTGAGCAGGCCAAGAAATTCGATGAGATGATAGGCATTGATGGAATTATCCTCGCCAAAGCTGATGTCGATACAAAAGGCGGAGCGGCTATTTCTGTAAGCCATGTTACGGGCAAACCTATAATTTATATGGGTGTGGGCCAGGGCTATGAAGACTTAGCCCAGTTTGACCCGGAGATGGTAGTAGAAAACCTTGGGTTAAGTTAATTTTTGTTGATAACTATCGGTTTAAGTTCATTATAGCATTTATTGGCATAATTTAACCTTTCTTTGCTGTCTGCATAAACCGTCAGGAGGTTTTCCCCTTTTTTTATTTTAGCGTTTTTATGTACATATAAGTATAATCCTGCCTTTGGGTCGTGTGGGGCTCCTGCAATTTTAGCCAGATGGTTTATTCCTTTGTTATCTATGTGCTTGATTACCCCTCTTTTATCACTTTTTATTGTTTTTTTATATCTTCCAAGTTCAATTTGCTCGGGGTATGCAACTTTTGCTTTTTGAGCTTCTATGATTTCAATAAATTTTTCGTAGGCTTTTCCTGATTCAAGAATCTCTTTTGCCATTCTCCAGCCTTGCCCTTTTTTTGCTTTATTGACCATCTCGAAAATCTTACCAGCTATGTGTATTGATTTACCTCTTAGGTCTTTTGAGCCTTTTTCTGAATCCTGTAGAGTCCATAAAACATCTCTTGCTTCAAGAGCAGGACCAATGCCGTTTCCTATCGGTTGACTTCCGTCTGTTATTACAACTTTTACTTTCATCCCTATTTTTCTACCTATTTGTTCAAATTTTCTTTTTAGTAGTTGTGCTCTTGCAGAGCTGGTGGTCTTGCATCCTTTGCCTACAGGGATATCTATTAAGACGTGGGTTGCTGAAACTGATTTTTTCTTTGCAAGTATGCTTGCCAGTAATTGACCAACGGGATCGAGTGACATGGGGTGCTCAACTTTTATTATCTTATCATCCGCCGGTGCCAGGTTCATAGAGCCTCCCCACATAATACATGCGTTGACTTTTTGGACAATATCTTTCATTTTTTTTAGTGAATATGAAACGTCACATAGTACTTCTACTGTATCTGCAGTGCCTGAAGCGCTGGTAATTGACCTTGAACTTGTTTTTGGTACAGTAAGTCCAGCTGCAGCGATTATAGGGACAACCATCATTGTAGTCCTGTTACCTGCAACCCCTCCTATGCAATGTTTATCAACTACAACTTTTTTATTTAATTTTAAGGTGTCTCCTGTACCGATTACGCTTTTAATCAGGTAGACGATTTCTTCATTACTTAGTTCATTTGTATATGTGGAAGAAACAAAGTATGTTAACTCTATTTCGCTAAGTCTGCCCTCAACAATATCTTCAACAATCTCTTTCATTTCTTTTTGATTGAGCCTTTTATTTTTCATCTTTTTTTTAATATGTTCAATGGATTTTGGCTTATTTTCAAGATGGATTTGTACAAGCTCATCATCGTCAGTATCTATTTTTGAATATACTTCCTTGAAAAGGCCTATCTGTCCTGGTAGAACTATATCATGGGAATCAGTTATATCAAGTATTGCAGTGATACTTTTTTTACCTTTTTTAATTCTTACTCTGTCTGAGTAATGCAGGTCATATTTTAGTGCGTCTACATTATTTATTAATGCAATCAGTGGATTTCCTGTACTTATTGCGAGATCTTTTACTCTAAATTTCATTATCACTACCTCCTAGAATAATTTATTTTCTTTATATAAGACAATTATTTGTTGAGTTATGGCAAATGTTAAAGGACCTATGATTATTCCGATAAATCCGAATATACTAACTCCACCCAAGACACCTACTAGTACAACAACTGGGTGAATTTCAGCTCTGTCTCCTATTAGTTTTGGCCTGATGAAATTATCTATTGTGCCTATTATCAGTGAGCCGTAAGCTATAAGTGAGCTACCCATTATAATTAAGGGGATATTTTCTGTAAATATGCCTTGTATTATTAAAAAGAGGCTCAGCGGAAGCCAAATAAGCCCTGTACCAATAGTTGGAATAAATGCTGCAAAAAAAGTGAGGACACCCCAGAAGATTGGGTTACTCAATGCGCCGAATGCACTCAAAGTTCCATATGCAATCATGGAAACAATTCCCTGAATCAATGCAACTATAACTATTCCATAAATCACTGCATGAATTGTTTTTTCTATTGTTTTTAAAATCTCTAAATTATATTCTCTTTTATTTTTCAACAATTTTTTAAGGAAATTCACGAATTTATGCCCATCTTTTATAAAAAAGAATGTCATAAAGAGGCTTAAAAAAAAATGGATTATTGTATATGAGATTTTTGAAATAATTTCATAAATCTGGTATGATTTTGAGATTATATCTGTTCTTTTTGAAATAATCTCTCCCAGATTTTTTATATATGACAAATTAGAGCTCTCAGTTTTTTCATCGCTTAAGAATCCCGGGAGTTTATCCTGAATAACCATGAATTCTTTCACTTGGCCATAAAATGAGGTCGCAGTCCATATAATGGGTATTGCTATTATAAGGAATATAAGAAATACTATTATAAATGATGAAAAATGTTTACTTTTTACTTTTTTTAATACAATCTTATATAATGGATAGAATATGTAAGCTAATATTATTGCTGTAAGCAAGTCACTTATAAATGGTTTTGCAATCATAAAAGCTAAAACAAATAATAAGATTGAAAGGGCCATAAATATGTTTTTGTTTACTTCCTCTTTTTTCATATAAGTTTTTATCCTATAAAGAGGTATTTAAATTTATTGTTTTAATAATATGACTGCATACTTTAGGAATTATCTATTAATTTTTTTAGATTATGAAAGTCTCTTTTCACTAACTAATAATTAAATCATAAGAAATATTTTTGAAAAGTTATTTAGTTTAAGATTTATTTTTGTTCCCTTTAAATACTTTTATTTACATGGTTTTTAGATGAGGCCATTTTTCAACTAGTTTGTTTGATTCCGCTGTCGAATCAAGGGTTTTATCTAGGCTATCTTTTATGTCGCCTGAATAATAACCACTTCTAATAAAAAAATCGATATCCTGAAAATGGTAACTTTCAAAGCTTTCGTCAAAACCGAATCTACAAAAAATTTGCTTTTCAACTGAAAAGCTATATTTTTTTGATTTGTATTTAGAATCGAAAAAAGGTTTTTGTTTCCTTTTTTTTAAATGTTTTAAGATAAAATTCTTTGATATACCAGCATGGTTAAGAAATATTAGTTTTTTGGACCTTGCTTTATTAGCAGCCTCGTTTCTTGAAGAAAATGTATTAGGATTTATTCGTAAATCACTGGTTGAATCCACGTCCTTTAAAGTAAGAATTTCAAAAACAGATTTCCTGCATCTTTGCATTGAGAGCTCTTTGATTATTCTTTTGCATGGGCCTGAGACAACAACACTAATAAGTGGTTTTATGTTCTCGGGTTCAACAAGTGGAAAATCTTCTTTAAAACCACCCCTGCATTTTTCTAGCATATGGCAATTTTTACATACTGGCCAAATGTTCCTAAAATTTGTAATCTCTTTAATTTTACCAGAATTCCAAATCTCACTTATTGAAGAATCTAAAATATTACCTAAGTAAATATCTTCTGAGTAGTCAGCAAAGATTCTACCATCGGTTTTTACATATAATCTTCCATGCCCTAAATCGAACTTTCCGCCCTTACTTACTAAATCCAGATCTTCTGCTGCACATAAGGGAATGGCATTTGCAATTTTAATATTCATTGAAAATTCTTTATTGTAAAGGAGTATTTTGTCTTTAAGTTCATTAATTTGTTTTTTCTTGAGACTTATGTTGGAATTGCTGCAGGAGATAGGCCTGAGGAAAAACCATTCTTGAAAATTATTTTTTTCTGATAAGGCATTTACAAATCTGTAGAATTTTTGTAAATTATTTATGTTTTCTTTTAGGGCAATGGTTGCAAGCAAAAATTTTGAATCGCTAAAAGTGTTTAATAGGTCAGAAACTAAACTGAATCTTTCCGGGCCATGCATTGAAATGAGGAATAGATCAACATGCTTAGTGATATGAGCATTTCTTTTTAGGAGCGTTCCGTTTGTATTCAAAATTACATACAAGTTTCTTTTTTTTGCTTTTCTAAGTATGTCTTCAAGGTCTTCGCGTAAAAGTGGTTCTCCTCCTGTAAATCTTACAGCTTGGACTCCTAAATCGGCAATTTGGTCAAGGATAGTAATTATACTTGAATGGCTGGAATCTTTTTGATTATTATCCCTATTATAGCAAAAACTACAAGAAAGATTACATCTGGTGGTCAATTCAACTACTATCTCAATTGGCACTGACATCGTGCAATGAAATGGAAACTAATATTTAAATGGATTGTCTAACATTGAAATATTGCCAAAGGGTTGATATAAAAATCTCTCTTTGGAAAACCTTTCTTGAGTGATTGGCATTTTTAGATGTTTCTTAGACCGAAAACTATTTATATATATTTTCCGGCGACTATTGTAAGAGTTTCAGAAAAGAGGTTGATTATGGCTCAGGATAAATTTGATGATGAATTAGAAGGCCTAAAAAAGGATCTTAAAAGATTTGAAAAGAAGGATAATCCTAATTTTGAAAATAATCTTGATAAATTAAAAAGTAATGTTGATAATCTTGAAAAAACTGATTTCAGTATTAATCAGGATTCTGAATCTAAACAAAAAAAGCCCTCTAAAACAAAAGGAAAAAATGATTCTCAGGTTTTAAAAACTTCCAAAGCTAAGAAAAGCAACGAGGCCTCAAAAAAACCAACATCTTCCAAAGCAGAGGTTAATCAAAATTCCGGTGAAGATATAGAGTCACTTAGGGGATCAATTAGACACTTAGAGGAAATTATCAAAAATTTTATGGAAATATTTAATAACGCTACAAATGAGTTGCAAAATGATCCTGATAAAAAGCTTCATGAAAAGCTTGACAAAATCATAGAGCAAAATGATAAAATTTTGAAAAAAAGAACTGGACGAGTTACTGAACAGAAAGATAATTCATTAAATAAAAAGACAGAAAAAACCAAAGAAGAAAATTTCCAAGCTGGATCTCCTTTTATGCCTAAATCTTATCTTAGTACAGCTGTGCAAAATAATCCAATTAAAAAAAATTCAGCACCTAAACCGCCTGATGACTATATACCCAAACTTCAGCCAAGGAAAGGTAAAGACTAATGGTTTACAACGCTAGAAAAGTTATAAAGTTTTATTCACTTTTATGCAAGCATGAAAATAAACGTCTGTATCAATTGGTTAATAGTTCTACAAATGATATTATTAGTCAAATGGAAGAATCAGTTGATTTTAAAGGTGGAAGAATAACTCTTTATAATGATATAAAAGAAAAAATTTTTTCAATTGAAAAGAAACTTTCCAAGCTGGGGCAAAACAATAATACCACCAGGGTAAAAAATTTAAAAAAAGACCTCCATCGACTCCGAGGTAAGCTGAAAACTATTTCTTCTAAAGGTCCTTAGCCATAACAGTTCTTCTGTTATTCGCTTCAGCTCTTTTTGAAGCTTCTTTTACAATTTCCTTAACCTTATTATCAAGAGCTTCACTAAAATCACCAGAAATATTATAATCTTTTAGCATTTCTTTAAGTTTGGACTTAACAACTATCATTTTATCACCTTTAATTTTTTTATGCCTTTAATATTAGGTATTATATATAAAGCTTGTGTAAATAAATAATTACCGGCTTTTTTTGAATTTTTTGTTATTGAAAAGCTCGGGTGTGATTTGAATAGGGGTGAAATATCCCTTCCCATACTCACTATCGTTCGTGGCTTAAAATACATTTTAAGCATACTCATTATCATTCGTAGATTAAGATGAATCTTAATTTTAGGGCGAGATTTTTTGTTATAATAAGGCGATATTCCCGTAAGGGACAACCCCCTATCGCCTTGGTATCATTATGTAAATGCTCTACACGAATTGATGCTAACCTACATTTTCAACAGAGACCGTTATTTTGTTTTATTAAGCCTTATAATAAACCACATGGCGCTGATTATCAAAATAGCTCCAAGCCATTGGCCTATGTTCATTGTTTCATTATGGATAAAGTAGTCTAAAATGACTGCTGTTAGTGGGAAACCCAATTCATAGATTGCTGCCTTAGAAGCCATGACTCTTTTCAAGCCCCAATAGTATATGATTATGGCTGCTCCTCCTGTTGTAAAAGCAATTAGAAGTATAACGCCTAAATCAGGAAGGCCAACACTAGAGAACCCTGCGAATCTGTTGAAAAGAGCGATTAGTATCAACATAATAAATGAAGTAATCAGGAAGCGAAGATAGGTAGTCATCCTGAAGCTTAACTTTTTTACAACCCTTCTTCCAAAAACAGTTCCAGTGGCAAAGCTAAAAGAGGCTAATAACGCTAAAGCAGGTACAAACATTACATCTGTTTCTAGCGAGGGAATTTTAAATCCGAAAGCTACTAAATAGCTTCCAATTAATGCAATAAATGCAAGAGGGAAAAACAATAATTTAGGCCTTTCTCTTAGGATAAGCATAGCCAATAATATTGCAAAAATCGGCTGAGTCTTTTGAAGGAGTACTATTACTGAAACGCTTGAAATATTATTTAAAAAGACGCTGAAAAAAGCTTTTGTAATAGCCAATGTACCTATCGCACCACCAAAAAGGGCTACAAGAGATATTGATACCCAATCTTTCCAGTCCATTTTTTTAACTTCTTTTATCTCATAGATAAAAAAAGGGAGCATAAAGGTAAAAGCTACTAAGTGCTCTAAAAATACAATAACAAAATAATCGCAGTTATAGAGCATGGGACGTAAAAAAGCACTATCAATACCCCAAAGTGAAGCTGAAAAAATAATTGCGATTGCGCCTAATATAGATATAATGAATTTTCTCATTTAATAGTCACCTCATCGTCATCATTAAGATTAAATGCACCTCTTATAAAAAATGGCGCGATTACTTCAATTATATTATCCGGATGAGATGAACGATTAGGTAGTATTATAGCAGCATCCCTTCCATATAGATTAACCGGGTAAGTAATAAGTTCACCAAATGTTCTGTCTTTTGTTTTGAATCCATCTATACGGATTTTTTTTTTATTGAATAAGAACTGATTGGCCTGGGTCTTTGAAATTTTTAGGTTAAGGGTGCCTGGATAAGGATTAAATCCTAAAGCATCCTTGAACTTATAACCTTTCAATTGAGTATAAAATTTGCCTTCACCAAGCCCTTTAGTGAGTTTTCCTTTGAGTATATTTCTGGCTTTGCATGCATTATCTAGGCTTTTTTTAAGCTCTATGATTTTGTCCCTTGCGAGGTCATTGAGCATTATTTCAAATCCCTCTTTAGCAGGTACTCTCTTAAGATATCCTTTTTTTTCAAGCTCTTTTAGTTTTCTAGATGCGCTTTGCTGGGATATCTTGAAATCTTTTGCTATCTGTGTAGTTGTGCAAATCGCTTTATCAAATAGGCCTGTCTTTTTAGAAATATTAATTAGGAACTCTAAATCTAGTTTCATTTCCTAGAGGTTTCGCCAGTCACTTAAAAATGTTATGCTACTTATTTTTAAGTAGGTGTACTCTTTGACTTGTGTCTTCCTCGTTTTTCTACTTGTTCTAATCTTTTTAGTACTTCTACGTTGGCGTAACTTTTTTTAACTTCTTCAAAACATACACGGCCTATTTTATTATGCCTGCTAAGAAGAGCCTGCTTTAAAAGATAAAGATCTACTGCCTTATCTTCGTTTTTTGTAGAGAAAAAAGCCAAACCAAAATCAATAAAGAATAATTTGTTTGTGTAAATTATATTAGAAGTAGTTAAATCTCCATGAATTATATCTTTATAATGCATTAAAGCTATATTTTTACCTATCTCATAACAGATTGATTTGTAGTTAAGCTTTTCAAGATGATTGGAAAGTTTTTTGCCTGTAAGTTCTTCCATCTCAATTGTCATATTTTCCTTGTCCAAAGAAACCAATTTTGGAGTGGGTATTGGAACCTTTTGCAAGACTTTCGCTTCCCTTATAGTCCTGGTTTTTCTTAATTCATAATCTATAAGTGGATGTCTGTACCCTTTCTGGACTCTTTTCTTTATGATTTTGTTATTAACAGAATAAATAAT
>JBNJGV010000018.1:0-25007 GCA_051819785.1 Nanobdellota archaeon
TCATACGATACCTTTCAAAGTTACTGGGAAATGTGGTTCCGTAGAAGTTACTTTAATCCCTGCCCCAAAGGGTACAGGGCTTTGTGTGGAGAAAGAAACGGCCAAAATACTTAAGTTGGCGGGAATTCAGGATGTTTGGTCTAAAACAAGAGGAAAAACTAACACAAAGGTGAATCATATTAAAGCATGCTTAACAGCTTTGAAAAAGCTTGCCAGTACAAAGGTAAGAGTTCAAGATGTCAAAACCCTTAATTTAAGTGAAGGGAAATCCAAAATAGAAGTGGAGAATTAAAGATGGCTGCCGAGAATAATAATAGTAAAATAGCAATAATCCTTTTGAGAGGTTTGGTTAATGTGAGTCACGATGTGAAAGAGACTCTTAAATTATTAGGCTTACATAGGAAGTTTGCTTGTGTAATCAAGTCTGACACAAAAGAGATACAAGGAATGCTTAAAAGAGTCAAGGATCATGTTACATGGGGAACGATTGATGACGAAACATATAAGCAACTGGTAGATTCTCGAGGAGTTACTGATTCACAAGGTAATATGAAAAGATTTTTTAGGCTAAGTCCTCCAAAGGGTGGTTTTGAGAGAATGGGAACTAAAAAACATTTCTCTCAGAAAGGTGCACTTGGTAATAGGAAAAAAAAAATAAATGACTTACTAAAAAGGATGATTTAAATGCTTACAAAAAGAAAGAAAGACACAAAACAGAGAGGATACACAACCCATGGTTGGGGTAACAGGAAAAGACATAGAGGTGCTGGTAACCGTGGCGGCAGAGGTATGGCTGGAACAGGTAAGCGATGTAAAACAAGAAAACAGTCGATTTTGACTATTAAGCGTTATTTTGGTAAGCACGGCTTTAAAACGAAAAGAAGAACTTTCATAACATCTACTAATATCCAATATCTAGAAGATAAAGCTGATTATCTTTTAAAGACAAATAAGGCGGTTGAGAAAGATGGTTTCTTTGTTATCAACTTAGCAGATGTAGGGGTTGATAAACTACTTTCTAAAGGTAAGCCTTCTAGAAAATATGATATTACTTGTTTTACCGCCAGTAAAGGCGCTGTTGAAGCCATAGAAGGGCAGGGTGGAAAAGTAAACTTTAGTAATGTTAAAGAGAAAGAGCCAGAGCAAGAGCCTTCAACGAGTAAAGAGTAAAATATAAATATCAACCTGCTTGCCAGAATAAAAGGTAAAAATGTCTTTATATAAAAAACTGATAATGAACCTTCCGGAGATATCCGGACCTACGCAAAAAAAGCTCCCCTTTAAAGAAAAGGGCAAATGGACTCTTATAATGCTTGTCGCTTTTTTTGTATTAGGAATGGTCCCTCTTTATGGGCTTGGCGAGTCTTTTTTTTCACAATTTGAATCATTACAGATAATTTTAGCTTCTTCATTTGGGTCAATAATTTCTTTAGGTATTGGGCCAATTGTTACAGGTTCGATTGTTCTGCAGCTGCTTAATGGTTCAGGATTATTAAAATTTGATACATCTACAGCTGAAGGTAAGCGAGTCTATCAAGGAACCCAGAAGCTTATGTCTTTGTTTTTTGTAGTATTTGAAGCAGGTATATATGTTTTTATGGGAGGATTAGCTCCAAACCAGGGGTTACAAGGCACGCCCGCGTATTTAGGCTACCAGTTCTTACTTATAGGTCAATTAATCTTAGGCGGTGTATTGATAATTTTTATGGATGAAGTTTCATCTAAATGGGGTATTGGTTCAGGAATTTCTTTATTTATTGCAGCCGGAGTTTCAAAAGAAATAATTTGGAAGGCTTTCTCTCCTCTTACTGCAGGAAACGAATTCAGCATAGGTGCGGTATGGCAGTTTTTCCAAGGGATTATGGCTTCTGAATTGGCTGTTGCAATGCAGGCACTCGCTTTAATTGTATCAACTTTAATAGTCTTTGCTATGGCAGTTTATACCCAAGCAATGAAAGTGGAAATTCCTCTCTCTTTTGGAAGGATAAGGGGGCACGGAATCAGGTGGCCGCTTAATTTCCTTTATACAAGTAACATTCCGGTTATTTTAGTAGCAGCTCTTTTTGCGAATTTTCAGTTATGGGCACAGCTATTAAAAAACAGAGGCATTAACTTTTTGGGTGATCCTCAAACAAATACAGGATTTATCTCGTATTTACAGCCACCAGGGGGAACAGGTGGACTATTAGGTGAAATGATTAAACAGGGTGGGCTTGGAATAGATCCTACTCTATATTTGCAGGCCGTAGTTTATTTAGTCGCGATGGTAATCGGTTGTGTTATATTTTCATACTTTTGGGTTCAGACTGCAGGAATGGACGCAAGGTCGCAGGCAAAACAAATGATGTCTTCAGGGTTACAAATTCCCGGGTTTAGAAGAGACCAAAGAGTGCTTGAGCGTTTGCTTGATAGATACATAGGGCCTTTAACAGTAATGGGTGGTATCTCAATCGGGATTTTGGCTTCAGCTGCAGATATCTTAGGTGCTCTTTCAAGAGGAACAGGAATTTTACTTGCAGTAATGATAATTTATAAATTCTATGAGCAGATTGCAAAGGATCATATGATGGATATGCATCCTTCGCTTAGGAAGTTTATGGAATAAAGAGGTTGTAAATGGTTTTGAATACTTTATTGGATCCTGTCTTTTCGCCGTTATTGCATTTAAATCCCTTGCTGGCTATAATTATAATTTCTTTTACAATTTCTTTTGGTATAACTATTGCCTACAAGAAACTTACTAACCAGAGCCTTATGAAGGACTTAAAAAGTGAAATAAAAGAGCTGCAAAAAGAGATGAAATCTCTCAGGGACCAGCCCGAAAAAATGATGAAAGTCCAGAAAAAGGCAATGGAAACGAATTCTAAATATATGATGCATTCTATGAAGCCTACTCTTTTTACTTTTTTGCCAATAATTATTATTTTTAGTTGGCTTCATGCCCATATGGCTTTTTTTCCTATAGTAGATGGTCAGGAATTTACTGCATCTGTAATTTTTGAGGAAAATGTTGATGGTTCTGTTTCAATAAATTTGCCTCAGGGTGTAGAAATTATAAAGGGACCAAAAAGCCAAGAGATTGCTAACTCCAAAACTGAATGGATATTAGAGGCAAAAAGAGGTGAATATGTGCTTAAATTTGATTTTGATAAAGAGACTTTTGAGCGTAAATTGATAGTCACAGACTCGAAATCAGAAAGGAGATATGCTCCTCCCAATATAAATGAAGGCAATTATGATAAATTAAAAGAATCTTCAATTGAAGCCTTAAAGATTGATAACAAGAAGATAAGGCCCTTAAAAGGAATACCTTTTATTGGCTCATTGCCATGGATAGGCAATTTTGGTTGGTTAGGTTCTTATATAGTTTTCTCAATATTTTTTAGTATAGCTTTAAGAAAATTACTAAAAATATATTAGGTGCATTTATAATTTTTTTAATAACTACTTTACTTTTACCTGCAGATGTTTGTAAAAATTACAGGGGTAACAAAAACTTCTACTAGTGCGGCAATCACTATTAATAATAATGCTATCAATATTAAATCAGAGCTATCTGTGATTATGTTTGCAAACGTTTTTGTGCCGAACGTTTTTTTCACAACTGCTACTGAAACAATTGCTCCCGCGAGCCCTCCTATGAAAAAGGCTAATATTTCTATTACTCCATGTGGGAGATATCTTAAAAAATATCCACATGAAAATACTTTGAAGTATCCTATGCCTTTATCTAAGCCAGCTAAATGGGATATATTTGCAAGATTACTACTTATAAAATTGCCAACTGCTGTCCCAAGAACAGTTGCGTTCCATGTTAGTATATATATTGCGCCCATACCATAAATAAATGAAAAGGCAATGCAAAGAAAGAATACGTTTATATTATTAAATAGGATTTCAAAAAGTCCCTGGCTTGATGTAGCTTTTCCGTTTATTATCCCGTGTATTGTTTCTTCCTGGGCTGAAAAGAGTGATGTTGCAATCATATCAGGAAGGAATGCTTTTGCAAGACTGAAAGTTATTACCATGCCAAAGAACATAAACATAAAAGCCTTTAATGCTCTGGAATGTTCTTTAAGTAGTATCTTTTCACTTTTTATCGTTTCGTCCTTTCTCTCTTCGTATTTAATTATATTATATATAAATGGCATCGCTGCAGTGACTGTCAGAAAAACCATAATCATTGAAGCATTAGACTTATCGATAATATATGATATTGGTAAGGCCACAGCTGCATAAAACATGCCTATAAAAATCATCAGCCATGGTTTCTCTTCAGCCCTTTTAGGAGAGAATATAAAATCGAGTATCATATCTATTAAACAGAATTTTTAATTTATAAATATTTGTATGTTGATTTATTCCATGTATTTATAACAAAAAAGGTATTATCTTTTTTTGGTTTTAAGTTTATATCATTGGGCTTTTAATCACCCGAATCTCTGAAAAGATTTATAAATAATCCTTTTTTCTGATGAAATGGTGATTAGAAATGGATTATGAATCTTTACTTGAAGACGCTTATAAAGAACTTCCTGAAATCAATGAAGCACAAGATAGGTTTGAGGTTCCAAAAGTAAGAGGCCATATCCAGGGAAATAAAACAGTTGTCACAAATTTTCACCAGATTGCGCAGTTTTTAAATAGGTCTGTTGAGCATCTCTTGAAATTTGTACAAAGGGAACTTGCTACTCCTGGGTCTATGGTAAAAAACGGGTTAATCTTTGGTACAAAAATACCTGCCTCAAGAATAAATGATAAAATTGAAAAATATGTTGAAGAGTTTGTTTTATGCTCAGAATGTAAAAAGCCTGATACTAAACTTGTAAAGGAAGGAAAATATCTTTTTAAGAAGTGTATGGCTTGCGGTTCAAGACAATCTGTGAGAATCTTGAAATGATAGTTAAAAAACATAACAATAGTGGAAAGCTTGTGTTAGCTGTGAGTGATTCTTCACTTTTTGGGATGAAAATATCTGAAGGCGAGAAACAGTTGGATCTTTCCTGTGAGTTTTATAATGGAGAAGAAACTAGTAAAGAGGAAATAATTTCTCTTATGAAAGAGTCTCACATAATTAATCTTGTTGGCAGTGAATCATTAGCCATTGCGCGTGAAATTGTAAATGTCAATGATGAAGATATTATTTTTGTTGATAAGGTTCCCCATGCGCAAGTACTTTTTATGGCTAAGGAGGTCTGATAATTTGGTAGATATGTATGAGATTATCGTTAAAGGCAAGGTTCAGGGCGTCTTTTATAGAGACTATACAAAAAAGAAAGCGGATTCCCTGGGCTTAAAAGGGACAGTCCAAAATTTGCAAGATGGTTCTGTGAAGATTATTGTTCAGGATTCTCCTGAAGTAGAGAAATTGATTAATTGGTGTTATGAAGGTTCTCCTCAGGCAGATGTAACTTCCGTTGAATCAAGGAAATTTAGTTCAGATAAAGTTTTTGACAATTTTAGAATAATTATTTAAGCTCTATACCTAATTCTTCTTCTTGCGGAGCTTTGCTTCTTTTTTCAACCATTGTTTTTATTTTTCTGGCGACCTCTTCAATCTTAAGAAGCATTGAAAGATCACCAAAGTGCTCAATAGCACAATCCTTACAATAATAGTCATTTGTGCCTTTTATGCAGTAGCTTGCTTCTTCACCGCAGATTGAACATTTTTTAGGCATTTGAAACCACTTTCAAGAACGGTCTTTTATAAAGTTTTTGTTAAATTAAGCTGCTAAAATTATTGTTTTTGGAAAAAATTTTAATTTATTATACCTTAAATCGTAATAATGCCCCTATTCCACCAATTCCATCTAATTTTTGACCTGCTTCATGTTCAGAGCTTATGATATTTATTTTAGCTTTAGTTGAATTTGCTTTTTTTATAAGTTCATCCAATTCATCGTAGCTGTTTTCTTGTCTCCTCTTTAAAATAAGATTATCACTTACTAAAAGCTCTTTTACAGCTCCTGATTGTATTGCTTTGTTTACATCATCAAGTCCATATGCAGCATTTTCATCTTTTTGCACTTTTTTAAGAAGTTTTTCAACCATTTGTGTCTCCTGAATTATCCTGTCTTCTTTAAGCGCAGAAACTACTTCGGGTCTTTTCAAAATCTCATTGATACCATTGTTTCCTACGTTATTACAACTTGCTGTGATAATCATAGATTTTAATTTTTCATCTTTTATATTGTTCAATAAATATTCTTTCCAAAATGCAGAACTTCCTAATATTATTTTATTTATGTTGTATTTTTTTGAGTACTCTTCAAGGTTCTTTGCTATTTCTGAATAAAAATTATCGCTTTTAATAGAGGGGTCATCCTTTTTAGCGACATTTCCCTTTATCTTTGACAAAACCTCATACCCATATGTTTTTAGATGGGCGAAAATTGCCTCTTCACGATCAAACACACATATTAGAATCCCTAGTTTTTTTGGCCGTGATGCCTCTTTAATTTTTTCAATCTGAAAATCATAAAATTTCGGTTTTATTAGTGTCAATACTGTTTTATTTTCAACATTTATTGTATGATAGCTACCCAAGGGTATATCGTCAGGACCCAGAGATATTTTACCGCTAATTCTTAAGATATCTGAGTATTTATGAAATTCTACCTTTTCAACATCAATTTGCAGAACTATTTTTTTTTTAATGACCTTTGAATTCCTGTCATCACCTTCGCCAATTTTAATCTTTCTGAATGTGTCTGCTTTAACTTTATCGCCGTTGTTGATTATATGACTAAGGTGCCAAAGGTCATCATTATTCTCAACTTCGATTTTTATGATTCCTTTTGAATAATCTTTTTTTATAAGTTTCATTATGTGTGGTTTGAATTTATGTTTTTTATTAATAGTTTTTGCAAAGGCTTTCATTTATTTCCTTTTCAATTAGATCTACAACTTCTAACATGCCTTTCTTTACTTCTTCTTCAATGGTTTCACCCATCTCCATATTTTTCGGTTGAACCATATAAAAAATTATATCTGGCTTTTTAAATCCAAGACCATCAGCAAGTTTTATAAGCTCATTAAAATTGGCACTATGTGAAAATGCTTTGTCATTACTGAATTCTATTTCATCAATGCTGGCTCTTACAAATTCTCCAGGATTTTTTCCAAGCATTGCAGAGTCGATTATGTAAAGCTTGTTAAAATTTTCAAATTCAGCAAGCAAATCAACACAGGTAAAACCATAGAAAAACTCAAGGTTCTTATAATCCTTAAATTTTTCATTAAGCATATCTGTAGCTGTCAGTCCCAGCGCATCATCATTTCTTATAAAACTTCCATATCCTATTACAGCAATTTTTTCCATCTTATACTGTTTTGAAAAATTATATAAATATCTTCTTATTTTGTAAATATATGTGTTTAGCAATTCCTGCAAAAATTCTTGAAATTGATGGAAAAAAGGCCAAAGTTGATTATGGTGGTGTTAAAAGAGAGACCCAACTGGATTTTGTTGATGCCAATGTAGGTGATTATGTTCTTATACATGCAGGGTTTGCAATAGAAGTAATGGATGAGGCTTCGGCAATGGAATCCCTCTCTGAAATAAATGAAATTTTAAAGGCTCAACAAAATGGGGAATGATTACTGGTCAAAAAATCTTCATATGAATAATCTTGAAATTCTTGATTCAATAAAAAAGGATTCTAAGGGTTTACCAAGAGATGTTTCTTTTATGGAAGTTTGTGGCGGTCATACTAATACAATAATGAAATATGGAATTAGAAAGATACTTCCAGAAAATATAAGGTTAATCTCAGGCCCGGGTTGTCCTGTTTGTGTAACTTCTCAGGTAGATATAGATTCTATTATTAAACTGGCGTTAGAAGGTGTTCCTGTGGCGACTTATGGTGATATGTTAAGGGTTCCTGGAACAACTGCTTCGCTTGAGCAGGCAAGGGCTCAAGGTGCAAAGGTATATACTGTCTATTCAACAGCAGAAGTCATTGAACTTAAAGAAAAAGAACCTGACATAATTTTTTTTGGAATAGGTTTTGAAACTACAGCTCCAATGAGTGCTTTTTTGCTGGAGCATAATATTCCTGTATTTTCGACGCATAAATTGATCCTGCCTGCAATGAAAGAATTGGTAAAAGAAAATTGTAATATTGATGGATTTATCCTGCCAGGGCATGTCTCAGTAATTACAGGTACTGAAGATTTTAAGTCACTTGATTTTCCACAAGCAGTGTGCGGATTTGAACCTGAACATATGTTAAGGGGAATTTATGCTCTTGTAAAGGCAATAAATAATAATTCAAATGTTCTTGCTAATACATACCCTGAAGCTGTCAGGTCAGTAGGGAATGAAAAGGCCAAAGCACTTATCAACAAGCATTTTGTTATAAGTTCTTCTTCTTGGAGAGGTTTGGGAGAAATTAGTGCTTCAGGCTATGAAGTTAAAAACGATTCTTTAAATGCTAGGGAAATATATAAAACCCTCTTAAAAGATGTTTATAGTAAAGAAAATAAGGCTTGCAGATGCGGTGAAGTTCTCAAAGGGCTTATAAGGCCTAACGAGTGTACTCTTTTCGGGAAAAAATGCGTCCCTGAAAATCCAAAAGGAGCATGTATGGTTAGTTCAGAAGGGGCATGTCATATATACTTTAATTACTTAAAAAGATAAAAAAATATTTGTTATTAAAAAAGATAAATAATTTAATTTATTGAGATTTTTGTTCATTACCTTGGCCACTTGTTTCTTTGAATTTGAAAATTTCAAGGGTCTTTTTGTTATCTTCGCTTATTTTAGATAACTCTTGAGCCATTGTTGCTACCCTCTGCATTGCAGCTGTTGTCTCTTCCATTGAAGCAGAAACTTCTTGTCCACCGCTTGCATTTTCCTGAGCTACTGTACTTACTTCGTTAATTGCTTTGTCAACAGTAGATGTTAGGTCTACCTGACTATTGGTCTTGTCAACAATATCTTTTATCTGGTTATTCATATCATTGATTATTGCTGAAATTCCTTCTAGGGAAACAAGAGCATCATTTATAATTGTAGCACCCTCATCAACTTCTTTGGTTCCACTGTTTATTGAACTCACTGCATTGTTAGTTGAGCCTTGTATATCTGAGATTAATGTAGATATCTGTTGAGTTGCATTTTGTGATTCTTCTGCAAGTTTCCTAATCTCATCAGCAACAACACTAAAACCTTTCCCTGCTTCACCTGCTCTGGCTGCTTCAATTGTCGCGTTAAGAGCAAGCAGGTTTGTTTGTTCAGATATATTGTTAATTACATCAACAATTTTACCAATTTCTTGTCCTTTTTGGCCAAGATCCTGAACAACACTTGAGGCATCACCAACAGTTGATTTTATAGATTTAATTTTCTGATTAGCATCTCCTGCTGAAGACCTGCCTTTGCTTGCATTGTTATTAGCAGTTTCAGCTGATTGTGAAAGAGAATTTATTTTCTCAGAAACTGTCTTTATCATATTGTTCAGGTCTTCAATAGATTTGGTAGTTTCACCTACAAGCTTACTTTGCTTTTCTGAGCCTTTAGCAATCTGCTGCATTGTTGATGAAACCTGTTCGGCTGATGAGTTTACCTCCTCACTTGAAGAAGACAAATCCTGTGCTGAGTTAGCAAGATCTGCCACATTTTTCTCCATCTTGCCCAAAGCATTGCTTGTGCTCTTGTTAACATTGTTTAGAGCAGAAGCCAAATCTTCAAGCTCATCATTTGTACTTAATTTGATATCTTTAGTCAAATCACCATTTGCTATGCCATTTGCTCTTTTGATGCATTCTTCAAGAGGCTTTGTAATTTTGCTCTGAAAATAAAATCCAGCTACTCCTCCTACTACTAATGCGGCAGCTGAAAATCCAAGCTGAATTGCAATATTGCCTGCAAATAGCAATGTACCCAAGTAATTTAACACTATAACAATTATTGCAACTGTTATGAAACTGAGAATCATCTTTTTCTCAATACTTCCTTTGTCCTTTTCGGACTTTCCCTTTTGGATATTTACCTCTTTTTCCATTTTACAACACTGTTTCGATAATTAGATTATTTTATATTTAAGATGTGGCTTTAATGGGACTGATTTATTTAAATATTTTAGTAATTATTTTTGGATGGTGACACATGTTTCATTAACTTTTTAAACGTGTTTAATGTACTATTAATTACAATGGATAATATACTTTCAGTTAATGAAGGGAGTGGCGGTGAAGAGATGCAAAGCTTCATCGATTCAATAAGAAAAAAGTTCATTAATTCTTCTGAATGGGGTAATTTGGATAATGATGGTGCTACTTTTCCTTTAGATAAAGAAAATAATCTAGTTTTTACTACAGATACATTTACTGTTTCGCCCCTATTTTTTCCCGGAGGAAACATTGGTGACATTTCTTTTGCCGGAACGGTTAATGATTTAGTTGTTATGGGAGCAGACCCAATAGGAATTAGTATGGGCTTGGTAGCTGAAGAAGGCATGCCAAAGGATTTATTCAATAAAATAATTGATAGTTTTTCCAGACATTCGAAGGATATGAATATACCTTTAGTTACTGGTGACACAAAAGTAGTGGAAAAAGGTAAGGTTGATAAGATCTTTATCAATACCTCAGGCGTAGGGTTAGTAAAAAATAAATTTTTACTAACCCAAAAAGCAGAGGTTGGAGATAAAATAATTGTCTCAGGTGGGATTGGCGAGCATTCGGTGGCTTTGCTTTCTGAAAGGTTTGATTTTGAAACTGAGCTTGTGACGGATTCAAAGCCTCTTGTTCATGAAATGGCTTCGGTAAGGGGGTTAGTGAAACAAGCGCGGGATCCTACAAGAGGTGGCCTTTCTGCAGCTCTCACTGAGCTCTCTGATTCTAATAACTTAGGTATAAAAGTTGATGAATCGTCTATTCCTATAAAAAATGAAGTGAATGTAGTCTCAGAAATGTTAGGGCTTAATCCTCTTGAAATGGCTTGCGAAGGAAGAGTCGTTTGCATATGTAAAAGCTCAAATGCTCAAGAGGTATTGAACAAATTAAAAGAATACAATACTGAGGCATCAATTATTGGTGAAATGGTTAAAAAAAAAGAAGTGATTTTAGCAACAACGCTTGGCGAGAGGCCTATAAAGCCCCCTAAGGGGCAGCTTATTCCCCGGATTTGCTAGTGTTGGTGTTTTGACTCAGTTTCTTCCCATTTCTCATGGTTTTGTCTGATTATTTCTGCAATTTTCTTGTAACTTTCTTTGTTAGTGTTTGTAGTTTCAATAATTTTCATATCTGGATTTATTTGTTTAAGGTCTTTAATGTAATCTTCTCTTTTAAAATTGACAGCTTTTGCTATATCCATTTTTGAAATTACTACCAGATTTGCTTCATTAAAAATTACAGGATATTTTTTTGGCTTGTCAGCACCTTCTGCAGTTGAGCTTACTACTATATTGAAATCTTGTCCAAGTTTTACTCCTGCGGGACATACCAGATTTCCAACATTTTCAATAATGAGATATTTTTTACCCTGGAGCTGCATATTTTCAAGAGCGTCACGAACCATGGCAGAGTTCAAGTGACAGCCACTATGTGTGTTTATTTGATAAGTCAATATTTTATCTTTTTCTAATTTTTTCTTGTCAATATCACTTTCCAAATCTCCTTGGATTACAGCTATTTCTTCCGGATTAAGGTAATTTGCCAGGTTCTGGATAAGTGTTGTTTTGCCTGAGCCCGGTGAACCCATTAGATTAATAGGATATACTTTCTTATGTAGTAGCTTATGTTTAGTTTCCGCTGCCATTTTATCATTTTCCTGTCTTAAATCCTTTTCAACTTTTATTGTTTCTTTATTTTCTTCGCATCCGCATTCTTCGCACATTTGAGTCACCTCATTATTCGTATTTTTCAACTTTTTTTATTTTAAGTTCATCTCCACCACTTATTTGAGTATTAATAGACCCGCATGCGGGGCATATTCTCTCAAAAATTTCATTGATTTTTGAGGTGGTTTTGCACTCTTTGCAGTATAATTCTCCTTTTTTTTCATGAATTTCAAGTTTTATTTTTTTATTGACAAATGATTTATCTGCATGGGTTAGTTGCGAGTAATAAAACTTAATTGGTTCTGCTGAATAAGTTGTCAGATTGCCCATTTCAAGAAAGACTTTTCCTTTATTAATGCTATTTTCATTCATTAATTGTTTTATCTGCTTTACAAGCTCTTTTGTCACATCTAGCTCATGCATCCTTATAGAATAAACTCTGTATATAAAAAATTATCTTCAGGTATATTTATCATATAGTCCCTGAAGTTTCTGTTGTGCAAGGGCTGGCCCCAGCATCCCTCCTAAAAATTCCTTGCACTGGTCAAGGAATGCTTGTGGATCACCATCTGAAAAAGAATCTACCTTATCTGCACTCGCTGCTCCTAACATGCTTGATATTACTGATTTTGCTTCGTCCTTTACTCCCATTTTATCATTACCTTATTTTTGAGATTTAAATTTGAATTCCTTTTTCTAATAATAATTAAACCATCCTTATAAAAACTTTATTTAATACTCTATAGTGACTTCAACTTTCTTTTAACTACTTATTAGCCAAAATACATTGTCCATAACATATTCCTCCGTCATTAAGTGGAATTTTTTGACTCATTTCTGCTTTTTTATTTATAAGATATTGGCCAATTATCTTATTTTGGAAAACTCCTCCCGAAATAACTATTTTTTCAGAGTTTTCTCTTGCAATCTTATAAAGCCCTTTTGCTATATATTGATGTACTATCCATGCAAGCTTTTCTTTACAATCCCTATGGTTTTCAGCAATATGCTTAAAAATTGGTGTGGTCATTAGGATTTTAATGCCTTCCTTTTCTTCGATTATGGGCTCTGGTTCATTTCCTTTTATAGCTTTACTTTCTAGTAACATTGCCGGTCTGCCCTCATATGTTGCCTTGTCACAAAACCCTAAAAAAGCTGCTGCTGCATCTAGTACTCTTCCTGTGCTTGTTGTTAAAGGTGTGTTAAATCCCGATTCAAGCATCTTAGAATAGATTTTTATTTCTTTATCAGTGTAAATGCCTAATCTGTAGATTTTATTCTTGTCCATAAATTTGCTTAGGATTCCGAATAGCATCTTTTTTGGATTTATAGTTGAACTATCTCCTCCGATCATAGGTTGTTCTTCTAGTTTTCCTATTCTTTTAAAGTTTGATATATTCTTCACTTTAAATATCTCTCCACCCCATAGTTCTCCGTTTTCACCATATCCTAAACCGTCTGAAGAAATGCCTGTATAATCATTAATATTCAATTCTCCCGCGCATGACGCCAGATGAGCTTTGTGATGTTGAATCGGCACTACTTTTGCATTAAATTTTTCTGCAAGAAATTTTGCGTATCTCCTTGTTTCGTATTCAGGGTGCTTATCAACAGCTATTATTTCAGGAGAACTTTTTGTAAAAGAAATCATTTTTTTAATTGCTTCGTTCATAAATTCAATTGTTTTAGGCTTTGAACAATTTCCTATGTGCTGGCTAAGGAAAGCATTATTTCCTTTGGTTATTGCGATTGTATTACTTGTTAAGGCGCCCAGCGCGAGGGTTTCTTTGCATTTTATAGGTAAACGAATAGGAGTAGGAACATAACCTCTCGATCTTCTTAAGGTAATTGTTTTGTTAGCTATTACTTTTTTGATTGAGTCATCACATCTATTTACTATCCTTCTATTATGTGTTAAGTTATACGGGGCAATTCCTTCTTCAATAAGAACTGGCTCACCAGGCATGTTTGCTGAAGTCATAACAATCGGTTCATCTAAAAAATCAAAAAGCAGGTAGTGAAGCGCAGTATAAGGTAACATGACGCCTAGGCTTTCCAATTCAGAGACTTCTTTTAATTTATTGTTATTCTTTTTTTCAACTACAACTATGGGCCTCTGTGGTGAATTTAAAATTTGTAATTCATTATTATTAGGGTTTGCAATTCTTTTTAGCATATCTCTATTTTTAACCATTATTGCGAATGGCTTGTCTTTTCTTTTCAACAATTTCCTTAGTTTTGTTACATTTTCTGGTTTGCAGGTTGTTGCTAGATGAAAACCTCCCACGCCCTTTATTGAAACAATTTCTCCTTTTTTTATGAGCTCTGCAGATTTTTTAATAGCTTGCTTTTCCTTCTTTTCAAGGATATTACCTTTATTATCAGTTAAGCTTAGTTTGGGACCACAATCTTTGCAGGCGATTGTTTGTGCGTGGTATCTTCTATCCATTGGGTTAGTATATTCTTTTCTACATGCTTGGCACATCTGAAAATCTTTCATGCTTGTATAGGGTCTATCATAAGGGTAATCTTCAATCATTGAATATCTAGGCCCACAATCAGTGCATGTAATAAAAAAATAGCCGTATCTTCTATTTTTTTTATTCCTTAGTTCTTTTAGACATTTTTCACATGTGAAAACATCCGGTGGGAGTATTGTTTCACCTTGGGTTTTTTCACTTTTTTTAATTTCAAAACCTTCGTAATTTTTTTTGTCCAAATTAATCTTTTCTGAATGTATTGAATCAATATTTGCTAAAGGGGGTGGGGTTTTTAGGGAATTAATGATTTCTTCTTTTTTATCACATATTATTTCAACACCATAGCCTGCGTTTTTTACTTCTCCTTTTGCCCCTATCTTTTTTGCTTCTCTATAGACAAAAGGCCTAAAGCCCACTCCCTGAACAGTTCCCTTCACAAGTATTCTATACATCTCGGTTTTAAAAACAGACCATGTTTAAATTTTTTGTGTAGTAAATTTTTCTAAAAAAAGGAAAGACTGTGTCATAAATTTAAATAATAGTACTAATTGTTCTTTTCAATGAAAATGAAAAACCGCCTTATTTTATCTTTTCTGTTTATTGTTCTGGTTTATTTTGTAATAATATTCTTCTCAGACCCCTTAAAACTGATTAAGGCATTTAGTAAGGTAGGGTTTATACACATTTTTATTGCATTTTTATTTATTCTTTTAAGTGGAGTAATGGAGTATTTTAAGTGGGTGTATCTTTTGAGGGCAGGGAAAATTAACATATCATTGAAAAAAAGTTTTTTTATTTTTGCAGTAGGAGAATGTCTTTCTTTTTTACCTGCAAAATCAGGAGAACTCGTACGGCCTGTTTTGCTAAAAAAGCAAGGGCATAGTTATAAAAAAAGCATGCCTGTTCTATTTATGTTTAACTTTTCACTTTTGGTAATTGTTATAATTTCTTGTATCCCAGCTTTGTTCATTTTTGATTATAACATTTGTTTTTTTCTTTTTTCTTTATTAATTATCCTTTTATTTTTCTCTTTACATTTTTATAAGTTTTATCTTAGAGTTTTTTCTTTTTTGAAGAAAAAGCTAAAAATAAAGATTTTCAATGATTTAATAAATATCTTTAAAGGTTCAAGGAACTTGTTGACTTTTGAAAAGTTAAGTTTTATGTTTATCCAATCACTTCTCTATCAAATATTTATAGGCTTTGCATTTTATGCAATTATCTCAAATTTTAAACTGGAAGTGCCTTTTTTGGTTGCTTTTTCTATTTTTAATCTTTCAATTATACTGGGCCTGTTAAGTATGTTACCTGGTGGAGCAGGTGTGATGGAAGGTTCTAGTTTATTTTTGTTAGGGCTTTATATGAATTCTTCTTCAGCTGTAGCTGTAATTATTATAATGAACTTTTTTATGCTTTGGCTTCCGATGATTGTTGGGTTTTTAATTTATTTAGCTCATTTATTTTTGGGAAAAAAAGTTTATAAGTCAGTTTAAAAAATCTAATTTTGAATATAATTTTTTGTGTAAATTGCTTTGATTTTTATAAAGCCTCTTCCCTTTTAGATGCAGGATTGGCACTTATATCCAAAAATTTTTAAATCGAAAACTATTAATATGAGTAAAAGTCCAAACTTATAAGACTTTTAAAAAAGAGAGGTATAGATAGCAATGGCTAAGGTAATGACTGTTGAAGATTCAGGGCTGATTCGTTCAATAATGCGTAAGATTCTTGTAAGCGAGGGTCATGAAATTGTAGAAGTTCCTTCAGGAAAAGATGGTATTATTAAGTATGAGTCAGAAAAACCTGATTTAGTGTTTATGGATATTAATCTTCCAGATATATCTGGGCTTGATGCAACAAAAGAAATTATTGATTTTGATCCAGAGGCAAAAATTGTTATGTGTACAATTGTAGATAAAGATGAGTATAGAGAAAAAGCAAAAGAGCTAGGTGCCTTATCATACCTAGTAAAACCTTTTAGCAAAAACGAGATTGTAGATGTTTTAAGAAAGTATTTAAAAAATTAATGAGGTGAAATGTATGGGAGCTACAGTTTTAGTTGTTGATGATTCAGCATTTATGAGGAACATGTTAAAAAACATTATAACTCAAGCAGGTGCAACAGTAGTAGGCGAGGGTTCAGATGGTCAGCAGGCTATTGATAAAGTTAAAGAGTTAGGTCCACAGGTTGTTTTTTTGGATATTATGATGCCAAATGTTAATGGGTTGGATGCTCTTAAGAAAATCAAAGCAGACCATCCAGATATAAAGGTTGTGATGTGCACTTCAGCTGGCCAGGAAAAAATAATAGGTGAAGCTGTTGAGACAGGTGCATCAGAGTTTGTAAAAAAACCATTCAAACCTGATGAGATTACACAAGTAATCTCTAAACTATCATAAAAGGTGTTAAAATGACTTCAGTAATGGTTGTAGATGATTCGATTTTTATAAGAAACATATTAAAGGATATGTTGAAAAGATTAGGAATAGATGATGTAAGTGAGGCATCTGATGGTTTGGAGGCTGTTGAAAACGCGAGATCCGGGAATTATGATTTGATATTCATGGATGTGATGATGCCAAAGATGGACGGACTTCAGGCCATTAAAGAGATAATTGCCTTGAATCCAGAGCAAAAAATTGTTGTTTGCACTTCAGCTGGACAAGATAAGATTTCCAATGAGGCAATTGAGTCCGGTGCCAAAGAGCTTGTATTAAAACCCTTTGATCTTGAAGAAGTAAAAGGTGTTGTGAACAAATACCTTGTAGAATCTGAAGACTAGAGGTGTTTTTGGTTGTATTCTGTTCTTGTTGTTGATGATTCTGCATTGACTAGAAAAATTTTACGCCGGACGATTGATGAACATGAAGATTTTGAGGTTGTTGATTATGCTGTCCATGGAGAAAATGCTCTTGATAAGGTAAAAAAACATAATCCTGATGTAATCACTTTAGATATTGAAATGCAGAAATTAGACGGGATAGGGTTTTTAAAAAAATTGATGAAAGAAAACCCTAAGCCTGTCTTGATTGTTAGTACTCATGCAAAAGAAGATTCAAAAGTTACACTTGAAGCTCTTGAAGCAGGAGCAGTAGATTTTTTATTAAAGCCGAGAGATATTAGCAAAGAAGAAAATTTTAATGAGTTTAAAAAATCTCTTTTCTCAAAATTAAAAGCAGTATTAGAATCAACACCTAAAGCAATCCATAAAAAAAAGAAAAAGTTGATTCATAAGTTCAAAAAAAATACTAAACATATAGTTTTGATTGGTGCTTCTACAGGAGGGCCTTCTACATTAAAGAGGTTGTTTTCAGAATTGCCTGGAAATTTACCCTTCTCGATGCTTGTGGTGCAGCATATGCCTGTCGGATTTACAAAAGTATTTGCGCAGCACTTGAATGATATAAGTGAGTTTGAAGTCAAAGAGGCAGCCCACGGTGATATCTTAAAAGACAATACTGCATACATCTGTCCTGCTGATTTTCATATGGTTTTAGTTGAAAAACCTGAAGATGGTACTCATGTTATTAATCTAACTAAAACTGCGAAAATTCATGGTGTGCGGCCCAGTTTTGATGTGTTGCTGGAAAGCGTAGCACCGTTATATAAAGAAAGACTGGTAATGGTGGTTTTGACGGGGATGGGTAAAGATGGTTTGAAGGGTTCTGAGGTTGTCAAAGCTAATAAAGGGAAAGTGTTGGTTGAAGCAGAGGAGTCCTGCATTATTTACGGAATGCCTAGAGTAGTGACTGAGAAGAACCTTGCAGATGCTGTGGTAAGTCTCGAAAAGCTTCCTGTTTCGATAGTGCATGAAGTAGAAAATTAAGGAGTGATTTAAATGGATATGAGTGAGTTTAAGCAGCAATTTGTAAAAGAAGCAAAGGAAAACTTGCTAAGCGCTAAAAATTGTTTAAATAAGTTGCAAGAGTCTAAAAACAACGAAACTTTAACTGATTTAAAACGAAGTTTTCATACCTTGAAAGGTAATTCTGCAGCAATGGGGTATAATAAATTTTTTGAGTTATCAAAAGCTTGTAACGATCTTGTGCAAAGGGTTCTAGATGATGAGGTGAAAACTAATGATCCATTGTTGTTGCTATTGTCGAGGAGCAAGGATAAACTTTTATATGCATTAGACTATATAGATAATGATAAGCCTGAAGAGTTTGATGATGACGGGCTTATTGATGAGATTAAAAATTTTCAGGTATCTTAAGAATGTCAGAAGACCAGTACAGAGAGCAATTCCTATCTGAAGCAAGAGATTATATAGATTCTATTAATGATGATCTTTTGAAATTTGAGAATGACTCAACTAATGAGGATGTGATTCATAATCTGTTCAGGTCTTTTCATACTTTGAAAGGTAATTCTTCAACAATGGGTTATACCAAATACTCTGAATTAGCCCATAGGCTTGAGGATTTGCTTGACAAGGTTAGGAATAAAACAATAGAGGTTGATTCTAATATTGTAGATATCCTTTTTGATGGTGCAGATGCTCTTGAACAAGGTTTGCAAATAATCTCAGATGGTAAGCCTGGCGAGGTTGATGATTCAATTGTAGAAAAAATTAATGAAATTTTAAAATCAGCCAAAGGAGAAGTAAAGGAAAAAGTTTCTAAGGAAAGTTCATTATCTTTTACTGATGAAGATAAAGCAACTATTAAAAAGAAAAAAGACGAGGGTAAAAGCATATTTCATATAAAACTGGGTTATGAGAAAGATAATTCTTTAAAAGGAGTAAAAACCCTTCTATTGATAAGGGATTTAAAAAATAATTGTGAAATCCTTAAAACTTCTCCGGAAAAAGATAAGATCACTGCTTGTGATTTTGAAACAGAAGTCCATATAGTTGTTTCAGCAGATAAAAAAGAAGATGTTTCAAAGGCAATTGACGGGATTACAGGTATTGGTTCAAGTGATGTTGCAGAATTGACTGATAAGGAACTGGAAGGTGGAGATGGTTCCCAGGAAAGCTCAGATGCAAAAACCAGTTCTAATGATAATAAAAATGAAGAAGACAAAGCAAAAATTGCTAAGCAACAACAAGACGCTATGTCTAAGCAACTTCAGAGCGTAAAGGTTGATATAAAAAGCCTGGATAATCTTATGGACATGGTAGGTGAACTTCTTATTAACAAAGTGCGTCTTGAGCAATATGCTGAGAGTTCACAGGATAAAGAGTTCAAGACACTAATCGATACACTTACAAGATTGACTGTTGATATACAAGATGAAGTTATGAAACAAAGAATGATTCCTATTGGCAATATTTTTAATCGTTTCCCCCGTATGGTAAGGGATCTTGCTAAAAAAGAGAATAAAAAAATAAATCTTGTTATTGAGGGTGAAGATATTGAATTTGACAGGACTGTTTTAGATGAAATAGGTGACCCGTTAGTTCATTTGCTTCGTAATTCTGTTGACCATGGCGTTGGAACTGTTGAGGAAAGAGAAAAACTTGGCAAATCCGGAACGGGAACTGTAAAGCTTGTAGCTAAAAAGGAAAAAACTAACGCAATTATTGAAATTTCGGATGATGGGAAAGGCATTAGTGCTGAAAAAGTTAAAGAAAGCAGTATTAAAAAAGGCTTGATTTCTAAAGAAGAAGCTGATGCAATGGATGAAAAAGAATTGAGAAGGCTGATTTTCAGGCCAGGCGTCAGTACTAACAAAAAAATCACAGAAGTCTCAGGTAGAGGCGTTGGGATGGATGTTGTGGAAAACAAGATCAAAAATTTGGGAGGTAATGTTAAGCTTGATTCTGAGGAAGGCAAAGGTACTTCTTTTAGGCTTCAGCTTCCATTAACATTAGCTATAGTTAACTCTCTTGTTGTCAAGGTGGATGATTCAAAATATGCAATACCTCTCTCTACAATAGTTAGAACCGTTAAAATAAAAGAGGCCAATATAAAAACTATACAGGGAAACGAAGTCTTTTTGCTTATGAATGAAGATATCCCTCTGGTTAGGTTGTCTAATATTCTTCATGGTACGCCTCCTAAAAAGCACGATACTTATACAGTGATTGTAGTTGATAAGGAAGATAGCAAAATAGGAATTGTTGTAGATGGTATCCTGTCACAGCAACAGGTATTGATAAAGAGTCTGGATGAGTTGATAAAAGGTATTAAAGGCTTAGGAGGAGCAACTATTCTGGGTGATGGCCGGGTTGTGATGATTCTTGATGTAGCAACTTTATTTGATTAGGAGGTAATCTCTATGACTGGTGAAAAAAAACAAAAAACTCGATTGAATTCTTTCCAAAAGGATGCATTGTCAGAAATAAGTAATATCACTACGGGTAATGCAACTATTGCTCTTTCAAAGTTGATTAATAAAAATGTCAAGATTTCAATACCGCGGGCTGTTCTTATGAATAAGGGCGAATTGTCTAAATCAATGGGTGGCTCTAAAAAGATGGTTATGTCTATTTATTCAAGAATTACGGGCGACATAACCGGGCAAGTTCTTTTTTTTTTCAAAAGAACAGCTGCTATGCAGTTGGTTGATTTGCTTGTTGGTAGAGAGCAAAAATCAACCAAGGTCTTAGATTCATATTCTGAGTCGGCTTTCGGGGAGATGGCAAATATTTTTACAGGTTCTTATCTCAACGCATTATCAAAAATGCTTGATATTAGGATTTTACCTGGAATTCCTGTTATTGCTACAGACTATGTAGGCCCCATCATAGATTATCTTTGGGGAAGGATAGAAAATCCTGGCAAAAAAATGTTTTGTTTTACAACAAATATTGCTGTTGATGGACATAATATTGATGGAGATTTTGTTTTTATGCTTGATATGGATTCCTATGATTTGGTTTTGGAGAAACTTGAGAAAAAGTATGGCATAAAGAAAAAAGCTACTGCAAAAAACAAAAAATCCGCAAATCTGAAAAAAGGAAAATAATATAAATAATTTGTTTTAAAGTATAATAATTAGTAAAAAAAGAGTGATTTTATGGATAAACATCATGACTTGGGAGATGTAGAATTAGATGCGGTAAAAGAAGTTGGTAACATAGGTGCTGGTAACGCTGCTATATCTCTTTCTAAGATTCTTAATAAGAAAATAGAAATGGATGTTCCACAAGCAGAATTTATACCGATAACCCAATTTGCCAAAAAGTTTGGTGGAGCTGACAGAATTGTAATGAGTATTTACTTGCCTATTCTTGGGGATTTGAATGGCGAGACACTTTTTTTATTTTCTCGTGAATGCGCAATGGGTTTGGTTGATCTTATGATGGGTAATGAAATAGGTCACACAAAAATCTTAGATGAGCTTAGTGAATCAGCATTTAAAGAGATGGCTAATATATTCATTGGTTCATATCTTAACGCGATTTCAAATATGGTTCAATTAAAGATGCTACCAGGTGTGCCTGTAGTTGCAACAGATATGGTTCAAGCTATTCTTGATTCTCTTCTTATGAAGATGAGTGAATATGCTGATAATGTTCTTTGTAATAAAGCAAAGATTTCCATTGAAGGGCATCCTGTTGATGGTGACTTCATATTTATTTTTGATACGGACACTTTAAAGACCCTCATGAATAAGATGCATTCATCGTACGGTTCTGAACTTGGTAATAAAAATGACTGAAGAGATAACTGTTAATATGGGTAGGTTGTATGTTGTAGACAAACCTGCGCTATTAACTTGTCTTGGTTTGGGTTCATGTATTGGTTTAATGATTTATGATGAAAGCAAAGGTGTATCAGGACTTGCTCATATTATGCTTCCCGATAGCAATAACGCAAGATTTGTTCCTCATGAACAAAGTTCACTTCTTGCAGAGACAGATGAATATAGTCTAAAGACTATGAAAAATTCACTTATGAGAATGGGTTATGAAATTAAGGATATTGTTAAAAATGAAAAAGATCTTTTGGATAAATTTAAAGAGCTTGACCCTTATGTATGTCTTCTGGATTTTCATCTTTCTGAAAACAATTTGAATGATGTAATAAATGAATTGCTTAAGCTTAATAACACTGCAAATATAGTTGTTGCAAATACTGATGAGAATAGTGATTATCTTGATTTACTAAGAGATGGTGTATTAGATGTTATAACAAGGCCCCTTACAAAACAAAAGATTGCATTGAGTCTGGATTTAGTTGATTCTTTAAGGCATCTCAGGTTTGCTGATATTGCGATTGAAAAAATGTTAAAGAAAATGTATGCAATGGGTTGCAAAAATGAAAACCTTAAAGCTAAATTGGTTGGCGGAGGTAATATGTTTACACATTCACAGGTTACTATAAGGAATATTGGAAAGGAGAATACACAAAAGGTTCTGGATGCTCTGCACGAAAGAAAGATTAGTGTTGTAAGTAAAGAAGTAGGCGGGAATGTAGGACGAACGGTTAGGTTTGATACGACAAGTTATAATGCAGAGATCATAACAAGAGACGGGAAAAAAACAATTTAAAAATAAAAAATGACTGACCAGAATTTCATCTCTATAATTGATGTAAACGACCCTGAGTACTGGGATTTGCTTAAAAGACAAATTAAGAATATTTTGCATTTTGAAACTTCTAATTACAGGGACAAGTTTTTAATGAGAAGAATAGAGTGTAGGCTAAGAAAACTTGGCATTCATTCATATAAAGAATATTCCACTCTTTTAACAAATAGTGAAGAAGAACAAAAGCTTCTTGAAAAAGAATTAACAATTCACGTAACACGCTTTTTTAGGGATAAAAACCTATTCCAAGAACTTCGGGACTGGATTTTCCCGCAATTTATCAAAGAGAAAATGGAAGTTAATAATTATCATATTTCTATTTGGTCTGCTGGATGCAGCACAGGCCAAGAAGCTTATTCAATAGCAATTATCTTAAGAGAAGTGCTCGGCGATAATATTGATAAGTTCAATATAAAGATAAAGGGTACAGATATAGAGGAAAAGACAATAAATAGCGCAAGGGAGGGCTTATATGATAGGTTAAGTTTTATCGAAATGCCTCAAGAACTAAAAGAAAAATATTTTACACAAGAAGGCGATTTTTACAGGATAAAACCTGAACTAAAATCAATGGTTGAGTTTGAAATAGGTGACATTTTAAAGCCAGTTGGAACGCTTCAATTTGATTTTATTTTTTGCAGAAATACTGTAATTTACTTTGAAAAAAATATAAAACAAGATTTGTATGAAAGTATATTCAGTAAATTAAAAGAAGGAGGTTTTTTGATTTTAGGAAAAACTGAATTTTTGGATGGAACTGCTAAACCTAAGTTTGAAATGTATAATATTAATGAAAGGATTTATAGAAAACCTATAGGAAAAGACAATCCCCTCTATAGTAATCCGTAAAATATATATATTAGTGTTAACCATAGCATACTACAAAAAGAGGTGTTGTACTGTATAAAATATATAGAATTTCTGTGATGATAATGGTTAATGAACAAAGCGGTAAAAAAGAAGCAGGGGGTCCTCAAAAAGACTACTCAGAAAGACAGATGGTCATATTTAATTTAGGCAACGAAGAATTCTGTGTTGATATAAATGAAGTCAATAGCATAATAAAGATGACTCCTATCACAAAGATTCCTAACTCTCAGTCTTTTATAGAAGGCGTTATAAATCTTCGGGGCCGTATAATCGTTGTTATTGATTTGGCAAAAAAAATTGGTCTACCCTCAAAAGAAAGAGGTAAGGATACAAGGATAATAGTTATTGAGACTAATGATAGTATGGTTGGGATGATTGTTGATCATTCAAGAGAAGCTATAAGAGTTTCAGAAGAACAAATTGAGCCAGCGCCCCCGTTAATAACTCAAAAAATAAGTTCTGATTATTTGGATGGTGTTGCAATAGTTCCTTCTAAGAATGGTGAAAGTGATAATAATCAAGATTCAGGAAATAGTGTCCAGAGTAACGATAGATTGCTTATATTGCTTGACCTTGCAAAGGTGTTGAGTGCTGATGAAGTTTCTTCAGTTCAGAAAGTTCAGTCATCGGCATCTCCTTCAGCTGCTTCTGCTTCTCAGCCAAAGGCAGAAAGTTCAGATAATGCTACTCAAAATTCATCTGAAAAGCAAGGTGAACAAGAGCAAAGTGGAGCAGAATCTGCTGAAAAGTCGTCAGAATCAGGTGAACAAGAGCCAAAAAAGGAAGGAGGGGCTTCTCCTTCAGCTGATGCAGGCGGAGAACAAGCCCAACAGAAAACTCAGGATCAGAATACTAACGTTCAATAATTAACATGTGTAAAAACTTGGAAAAAGGGGGAAAATAAGTTGAAAATTAAAAATTGGATGAATCGGAATATAAAAACAGTTGATAAAAGCAATACAGTGCTTGAAGCTGCTAAAATGATGAAGGATAATTTTGTTGCTAACTTGGTGGTAATAGAGAATGGTTCTCCTATAGGAATTGTTACTCAAAGGGATATTTGTTACAAAATTGTTGCTATGTCTAAACCGGCTGAAAAATCAAAAGTAGAAGATATAATGACTAAAACCCTTATCACTGCTCATACAGAAGATACTGTTTCAGAAGTCTCGAGGCGAATGGGGCTCGCCAAAATTAAGCAGATTCCCATTATTGATGAAAAGCATTCTCTTGTAGGCATTATCACATCTTCTGATTTGGTAAGAGTGGTGTCTCATTTTCAAAAAGATCTTGATGCTATGATTACAAATAAATAAAATATTTATAATCTGGCCTTTTTTAATATAATCATGAGCAGATTTAAAGAAATAGTAAGCGCTTTTGCAAAG
>JBNJGV010000019.1:0-19063 GCA_051819785.1 Nanobdellota archaeon
AGCAACATTAAGACACATCTCTTTTTTATCTGATTCAAGTGCCTGACAATCTTCAATACTTCTAATTTTACATAATTTTTTTATAGGTTCATCATAAGCGTTTTCAGGAATTTTTTCGCACAAAGAGGTCTTATTAGTTAGATAAGCCTTTGCCAAATAATAATTAGCAAGACACCTTTCCTTTCTTTTTTCAACATAATCACAAACTTGAGGATTATCCCTAACAAGAGCTACACATTCTTTTACTGAATCACTATCATTAACTCCTAGCGCAGTTTTATTAATATTAAACTTATTCGAAAAAGAATCCTCAGACGACCCCTCATCATCTATTAAAGCTGAATCAGGTTCCTTTCCACAAGCCGTTAAAAGGACTAACAAAATAAATAAAATTAAAAATTTAACATATATCTTATCTATAATTAAACCCATAGAGCAACCAAGATAGGGAAAATATATAAATATTTTCATTTTAGGAGCATACAGTTAAACTTTCAACAATAATTTTAAATATAAGAAAAAGGTTAAAAATCAAATGGTAGAAATTGAAGAAATTACAACGTTTTGTAAAGAGAAAGGGTATGTATACCAAACTGCAGAAATTTATGGCGGATTGGCAGGATTTTTTGACTTAGGACATAACGGAGTAGAATTAAAGAACAATATCAAACAGGAATGGTGGAAAAAATTTGTCAAGCAACGCGATGATATTTATGGAATTGATGGGTCAATAATAACACATCCTAAAGTTTGGAAGGCCTCAGGCCATATTGATAATTTCATGGATTTAATGCTTACATGCAGTAAATGCAAAGAAAAAATCAGGGCAGATCATTTTATTGAAGAAAAACTAGAGACTCCTGCCGATGGAATGAAAGCGGAAGAAATAAATGAATTAACTAAAAAGAATAATTTAAAATGTCCTAGCTGTGGGGGTGAATTTCAGGAAACTAATGATTTTAATCTTATGTTTAAGACTAACGTAGGACCTAAAATCTCAAAAGAAAACACAGCTTATTTAAGACCAGAAACTGCACAACTTATTTTCGCTAATTTTAAGCTTGTAACAGAACATACAAGAGCAAAACTACCATTAGGAATAGCTCAAATAGGCAAGGCATTCAGAAACGAGATATCACCTAGAGATTTTATATTTAGAGCAAGAGAATTTGAACAAATGGAGATTGAATATTTTATCAATCCAAAAGAGCTAAATGAATGCCCATGGGTAGAAGAAAGCTATGATTTTGAGTTCAATGTCCTTACAGCAGATATGCAAGAGAAAAAAATAGAAGAAACCAAAAAAATAACCGGGAAAAAAGCCCTTGAAGAAAACATAATAAAGACTCCATGGCATGTCTACTGGCTTTATCATGCTTTAAAATATTACATTGACCTCGGAGCAAATCCAGACAACTTCAGGATACGCCAACACCTTGATAATGAAAAAAGCCACTACGCTCTAGACACATGGGATGTCGACTATAATTTCCCTTTTGGATGGAAAGAACTTACAGGCACCGCCAATAGAACAGATTATGATCTTAACCAACATATTAAACATAGTAAGAAAGATCTCTCTATTTTTGATGAAAAATATAAAGCAAAAACTATTCCTTATGTTGTTGCTGAACCAAGTTTCGGAGTAGAAAGAAGTTTTCTTGTGTTTATTGTAGAAGCCTATAAAAACGATAAAGAAAGAGGTAACAAAGTATTAAAACTCCACCCTAAACTAGCTCCTCAAAAAGTAGGGGTTTTTCCTCTGGTTAATAAACTGAACCAAGAGGCAAGGGAGATATATAAAAATCTTGTATTAGACATAGAGACAAAATTTGACAAAGCAGGAAGCATAGGCAGAAGGTACGCAAGAGCTGATGAAGAAGGGATACCTTTTTGTGTTACCTTTGATTTTGATTCAAGAGAAGATAAATGTGTAACTATAAGAGACAGAGATACAACACAACAAAAAAGGGTAAAAATCTCTGAGTTAAAGGGCATTATTGATAGCTTAATTAAAGAAGAAATAAAATTTGAAGATATAAACTAGATTACCTTGATTTTATCAATAAAAAAATTAAGATAAAATTTAAGTCTATGACCAACTATTAAAAGACATAGGAATTGTATAGTCTACGAAATTCTTTGAAGATTTAACCCGGTTTAGAATATCTTCTGTACCTTTATAGATTCCAGTCTTATAAACTCCTTCTCTTTCAGAGCATGGTTCTAGTTGACCGATTTCCTGAAGTAAATTAGGCAATGTCATTTCAAGACTGCCTAGCATTGAAGTGACTTCCATTGAGAGTTGAGTAACACTATCAAAATCAGCTGACTCATACAACATACCAAAAAATGATCTTTTCTTATCTTCAACATGCCCTTGTTTACTCTTTGCATTCAACATCTTCAAATGGCAATTCCTGATTTGTATACCATCATCATTAATGTATCCCCCATTTAACAAACTTGAATAATTCATATAAAAGTCATTTATAACATCAGTAGCTTCTTGATATTTATTTTTTTTAAGAAGACCATCCACTGAGCATATAGTCTCATCCAATCTTGAGATAAAATCATCATAATTTAATTTAGGCACTTGCCTTGGCTCATATTCAACATCTCCAAGCATTCCCGCCAATTCACTCAAGTCAGTCATAAAATCCACCTCGAACATTATTGTTTAATATAATTTATATGTAACAAATAGTATTTAAATTTTTCTGTTACTTCTTAGTAGTAATTGTTTTTGGAGAATCTTTATATATTACCAGAATTTCGCGAAAATGATGAAAATTAAAGATTTACAACCCAAACAAGGAAATATCAATATAGAATTGGATATTTTAGAAAAGCAAGAACAGAGAGAATTTGAAAAATTCGGTAAACAAGGAAGAGTGTGCAACGCAATAGGCCAGGATAATACTGGCAAAATAAAAATCACACTATGGAATGAACAAATTGAGAAAGTTAACCCAGGTGATAAGGTCCGTTTTGAGAATTCCTATGTTAATGAATTCAAAGGAGATATGCAGATAACCACGGGTAAATTTGGTAGTTTCGAAGTTATTGGAAAATCAGAAACAGTAGACTCCCCAATAACAGAAAAAAATGAAGCTGAGGAAGAATTGGTTGAATAAGGTGCTTAAAAGTGGTTGAAAAGAGTAAAAACGAAAAATTAAAGGAAAAATTATTCTATAAAACTGAAAGTTCATGGCTCAAGATAAAAAATGAAGAGGAAATCTTCAAATTTTCAGAGGATTATAAAGAGTTTCTTAAAAAAAGCAAAACAGAAAGATTGTGCGCAAGTAATATAATTGAGGAACTTGAAAAAAAAAATTTTACAGAAATATCAAAGAAAAAAAAACTGTCTGCAAACGATAAGATTTATAAAAATATTAAAGGTAAAGCTATAATAGCAGGCGTGATTGGAAAGAAACCTGACAAGCTAAAAATAATAGGAAGTCATATGGATTCTCCCAGACTGGATTTAAAGCCAAACCCATTATATGAAGAATCAGGTTTTGCAATGCTGCAAAGCCATTATTATGGTGGAATAAAAAAGTATCATTGGGTAAATGTTCCTCTTTCTTTGCAAGGTGTAATTTTTACAAAGAGCGGGAAAAAAATAGAAATGTCAATCGGTGAAAATGAAGAAGAGCCAAAATTTATTATTCCTGATTTACTTCCTCATCTTGCAAGAGACCAGATGAAAAAAGAAGCCAGTAAAGCTGTTGAAGGAGAACAATTAAACATATTATTTGGCAATTTGCCTGTAAAAGATGAAAAAATTGATGAAAAAATAAAATTCGCTGTTCTTGAAAAATTACATTCTGAATATGGCATAGTAGAAGAAGACTTTACAACAGCTGAACTAGAGTTTGTACCTGCAGCTAAACCAGTCGACATAGGACTTGACAGGAGCATTATTTCTGCTTATGGTCAGGATGATAGAGCCTGCGTCTATACATCCATGAAAGCTATTCTTGAAACAAATCATCCTGAAAGTACTGCAATAGCTTTATTTGTTGATAAAGAAGAAATAGGGTCATATGGCGATACAAGCGCCCAAAGTTACATGCTTCAGACCTTTTTGTCAGAATTAACAAGTGTGGCAAACATTGAAAAAAAGCCAGAGATTATTCTTGAAAAAGCTAAAGCCATATCTGCTGACGGAACAGTAGGAATGGACCCTACTTTCAGAGAAGTAAATGACCCCCAAAATGTATCATACTTAGGTAGAGGAGTTTCAATAGAAAAATATGGCGGTGGTGGAGGCAAATACAGCACTAATGACGCCCATGCAGAATATATGCAATACATAAGAAATCTCTGTGAAAAAAATAAAATTAATTGGCAAACAGGAGAATTAGGGAAAATAGATATAGGAGGAGGAGGAACTATTGCTATGTTCCTCTCAAGATATGGAATGGATTGCTTAGACGCTGGTCCATGCATTTTAGGAATGCACTCAACAAATGAAATAACGTCAAAAGCTGATATTTACTCATGCTACAAATTATATAAAGCATTTTTTAATAATTTAGATTGATTTTCACTACTCATTATTAAAACTACACTGAAATATATATTTTTGAAAGGCATAAATTTAATAAATCCAGTTTAGTATTATAATAAGGATGGACAAGGCTTTAAAGAAAGATGATTTCGAAAATTTCTTTGAGGATTTATTAGGTAAATACGAAATAGTAGGTCCTATCAAAAGGAATGGTGTAGTCAAGTTTGAAAGGCTTGAAAGCATTCAGGATTTATATCTTAAAGAGCAAACAGATCACTCCCTAAGAAAATATTTTCTCCCTGATGGAGAAGTATTATTCAAATTCAAGGACAACAAGCCCATACGTGAAAACATAAAAACAAAAAAGAGAATTTTTATTCTGAGGCCCTGCGATGCCAATGCGCTTGAAAATATAGATAAGATATATCTTGATGAATACCCTGATGAAAATTATAAAAAAAGACGAGAAAATTCTATACTTTTTGTATTTAAATGCACTGAACCTTTCAAAAATTGCTTTTGTTCATGTCTTGGCACAGACCAGACAGAAAATTATGATTTGCTATTTACAGAAGCAGGCAATAAATATATTATCAAGACTAAAGAAAAAAAAGGCAATGATATAGTAGAAAATAAAATTTTTTCAGATGTGCTCAGTGAAGATAAAAGAAAAATATCTTGTAAAAAAAGCATAGCATTCAGAAAACTTGATGAATTTAAAGAATCTCCTGAATGGGAAGAGGCGGCAAATAAGTGTCTCAATTGCAATGCATGCATAAGTGTATGTCCCACATGCATGTGTTTTACTATACAAGATGAGATGGAGCCAAATCTTAAAAATGGAGTAAGAAAAAGATATTGGGATTTTTGTCATATGAAAGATTTCACAAAAGTTGCAGGAGGTCTCGTTTTTAGAGATAATAAGATTAATAGATTTAGGCATAGGATTTATCACAAACTAAAATACTTTAAGGAACAAACCGGAAGACACCTATGTGTGGGGTGCGGTAGATGTATCAATGTATGCCCAAGTAAACTCGACATGGTAAAAATAGTAAATGGACTAGGAAATAAAAAAAATGGTAAAAAAAAAAGAAACTAAAAATGAGTTCATTCCTGAGATGTATTCAGCCAGTCAAATTTATGAACAGACCCACGACACTAAATTATTTAGGTTCAAAACTAAGATTGATCATATGCCCGGACAATTTGTTGAACTTTCGATATTAGGGATAGGAGAGTGCCCAATTTCTATATGTTCAGACAGCAGAGAACATCTAGATCTCACCATAAGGGAGGTAGGAACAGTTACTAAAAAATTGTTTACTCTGGGAAAAAGTGCCAAAGTAGGAATTAGAGGACCCTATGGAAACGGTTACCCTATGCATGAATTTGAAGGAAAAAATTTAATCCTTATAGGTGGAGGAACCGGATTTGCACCACTTAGAGGCGTTATTAAATATTTAGAAAATCACAAAAATAAATTTAACGATATAAACATCTTTGCAGGCTTCAGGACACCTGAAGATATCCTTTTCAAAGATGAAATAAAAAAATGGAAAAAGAAATTTAATTTTGAACTAATTGTTGACAAAAAAACCAAAGGTTGGAGAGGGAACGTAGGTGTAATCACCGACCCCATAAAAAAAGCGTATATTGAACCTGAAAACACAGAAGTGCTAATATGCGGACCACCCATAATGATTAAATTTGTAAAAGAGGTTTTATTTGAAAAAGGTTTCAAGAAAAACCAAATATGGTTATCTCTTGAAAGAGATATGCAATGTGGAATCGGAAAATGTGGCCATTGTATGATAAATAATTATTATGTATGTAAAGATGGGCCAGTATTCAATCTGACAAAAATCGAAAATATAAAAGGTGAATAGATGCCTGCAAAAAAGCCAACTATTGGAGTATATACATTCAGTGCCTGCTCAGGGTGTGAAATAGCCATACTTAATCTGGAGGATTTATTGCTGGAATTATTGAGTAATTTCAACATAAAGTATTTCCATCTTCTGCAAGGAAAAAACAAAGAAGAGCCAGTAGATATACTACTGGTTGAAGGTGCGATTACTACTAACAAACAAAAGAATAAGCTTTTAGAGCTTAGAAAGATGTCAGAAACAATAGTTGCAATAGGATCATGTGCATGTACAGGCGGAATACCTGCAATGAAAAATGATATAAACAGGGAAAATATAAGCAAACTTGTATATGGAAACAAGCCACCTGTAAAATCAATAAAACCAATGCCTATTGATAATTTCATAAATGTTGATTATTATCTTAATGGTTGCCCTATTAACAAAGAGGAATTTTCAAAAACTATTATCAGTTTGCTTAGTGGTAAAAGACCATTTCAAAGACCCTATCCAGTATGCACAGAGTGCAGGATAAAAGAAAACGAATGTCTATTGAATAAAGGAAAAATCTGCTTCGGACCCATAGCAGAGATGGGTTGTGGTGCTGAATGCCCAAGTAAAGGAGTTCCTTGTACTGGTTGTAGAGGATTATGTGAAGAGCCAGAGCTCCAAAGTTTTATAAGTTTATTAAAGAGTAAAAAGATTAAAAATAAAGAAATTGAAAAAAGTTTTGATAACTTTTTGGCTGATAGGATTGATAAAAAAAAAATTAAAAAGATGTTAAAATGAACATTTCAATAGAACACATCGCAAAGGTAGAAGGGCACGGAAAGTTATATGTTGATGTAGTTAAAGGGAAAGTAGAATGTGTCCAGATGAGTATATTTGAAGGCGCAAGATACTTTGAAGGCCTTGTAAAAGATAGACATATTAGTGAAGTTCCTTCTGTTGTTTCAAGAATTTGTGGGATATGCAGCCAATCGCATCTATTGTGTTCACAATTAGCAATCGAAAATGCCATGAATATAAAAGTTACCAAACAAACTCAAACCCTCAGAGAACTGCTTATGCTTGCTTCCCTTATGCAAAGTCATGTTCTTCATTTATATTTTTTAGCTCTGCCGGATTATTTAGGATATGACAGTGCCATGAGCATGGCAAAAAAGTACAAAAAAGAAGTATCAAGAGCACTAAAATTAAAGCGATTGGCCAATGATATAGTCCAAACAGTAGGAGGCAGAGAAATACATAGTTTAACCCCGGTTATTGGTGGTTTTGCAAAATTGCCAACCCAATCAGAAATCAATGAATTATTAAAAAAGGTAAAAGAACATAAAAAAGACTTTGAAGAAACTGCTAAATTGTTTGGAAAATTAAAATATCCAGATTACAAAAGGGAAACACAATATTTAGCAATAGGTAATAAAGATAAAGTAGATTACCTTAAAGGAAATCTTTTCTGCGGCAAAAAAAAGTTAACTCCAAAAAAATATGCAAATTTTATCAGCGAAGATGTAGTTAAATATTCAAACACAAAATGTGTAACTTTAAAGGATAATGAAATGATGGTAGGTGCTCTTGCAAGAATAAATAACAATAGAAAATTAATGACAAGAAATTCTAAAATAATTATGAATAAATCAAATATAAAATTTCCGAGCAACAATCCTTATCATAACAATGCAGCACAGGGTTTTGAACTTATCGATTTTTATGACCGTGCTGTTAATATTCTAAAAGATTTAAGTATTAAAGATGAAAAACCTAAAGATTTGAAAACCGTTCCAGGAAGAGGGGTTTCTGTGGTTGAAGCTCCAAGGGGAACCTTAATACATGAATATGAAATCAATAAATACGGAAAGATAAAAAAAGCAAATATAATTGCACCCACAACAATTAATATGAAGAATATTGAAGAAGATATTAAATCTATTCTACCTGAAATGATTAAAAAAACAAAGTCTAAAACAAAAATACGCGATGAAATCGAAAAACTAATAAGGGCTTATGACCCGTGTATCAGCTGCTCGACTCATTTTCTTGAATTAATTTGGAATGAAAAATGAAATACTTTTGTTTGGGTAATGAATTTGTTCAAGAAGATTCTTACGCAATAAAATTATGTCGAATTATAAAAAAACAAAATCCTAATCTAGAACTTATTGAATGTCAGTCTAGTGATGAATTTTTGCAAAATATCAATGATGACAAAATTATTGGTATTATTGATGTAGTAAGAGGAATAAAAGAGGTCAGGATTGTCAGAAACCATGAATTAAAAAAATCATCAAACATAATCAATAGCCATGATTTTGATATTAATTTTTTTATGAATATATTAAAGGAAATTGGTATAATAAAAAAAATCAAAATAATAGGTATACCCCAACAAGAGCTCCAGGATACAACTATTGAAAAAGTTAAATCGCTCATATAAATTCTAAAAAAGAAAACTTTTAAATAATATATCGGAACCCGATATATTGTCTGAAAATGATAAGAGGTTTTTTAAAAATAATGGTTCTAGAAAGCTTAAGAGATCACCCTAAAACTGGCTATGAACTGATGAAACAAATTGAAATTAAAAATGGTAAAAAACCATCTCCTGGTTCAATTTATCCTTTGATGAAGAGCCTACATAATGAAGGATTCATTAAACCAAAAGAGGAAAGAAGGAAAAAGATTTATTCATTAACTAAAGAAGGAGAAAAAAAAGTAAAGGATATTGAAAAGGAGAGAAAAGCACTTAAACAAAAACACAATAGATTACACCAAATAATAGATGAACTCTCTGGAGAAGCTAATAATGAACACATTAATTTTGATTGTGAAGAGATAATGAGAAACATAGATGTCTTTCACGAATTAAAGGAAAATATGAAATTGCTAATCAAAAAGCAGATATTTAAGAAAAAAGAGGAAAAAGTAAGAGAGATAATTAAGGACGCAAGCAGTAAGCTAAAAAAGTTAAAATGACACTTATGGAAAAACCACTTGAAAAACTTGCAAAAATACAGAGTAAGTATGGGTTAATTATACTTGTCCTTATTTTCATATTCACTATATTCATTAGTTTTGGTATAAAAAACATTCAACTTGAAAGCGATATGAATGAGCAGATGCCCCAAGACCTTCCGATATTCAAGCTAAATGATAGAATAAGATCAACATTTAGTGGTCAGGATACTATCTTCATTTTATTCATGCTGGATGAACAAAGTGAGATAAAAGATGTTCCAAAAGATATACTGTCCCCTGAAATAATGGGATATACAGCTAAATTGCACAAAAGCCTTGAAAAAGAAAGTCAAATAGATCAAATCACTTCATTAGGACCAGCTGTTGGTCAAGCAAAAAAATATTCTTCAAACCTGACAACTGAATCAATCACCAAAATATTGGATTATTCTCCTGAATTATGGAGCTTGGTAAGTAATGACAGAAAAAAAATGATAATGATACTTAATGCAAATATTGGAAATAGTGAAAGCGATATTAATAGCATAAACAATATGATACAAAATAAAATAGAGGGCTTTTCAACACCTCCAGGTACAAATATTTTGATAACTGGAACCCCACCATTGCAAGCGACAATACTTGATTTGCTAAGATATGACTCTGTTTTTACACTTGCTTTAGCTTTTGCCATAATATTTCTATTATTAATAATAATGCAACGCTCACTAAAAAAGTCGGCAATTATATCAATTCCATTATTATTCGGTATACTATGGACTGGGGGCTCACTTGGCTGGCTTAATATAAAAATATCTTTTGCAACTGCCGGCCTGGGGGCAATGCTTCTTGGATTAGGAGTGGAATATGGAGTTTTTATGCTAACAAGGTACAAAGAAGAACGAGATAAAAAAAATAAAAATCCCGCAAAAGCCATGAGAATAGCTGTGCCTTCAGTTGGGTCGGCCATTGTAGGCTCAGGAACAACAACCATTATCGGTTTTCTGGCTCTTACTCTTTCAATAATACCTATGATGCAAAATTTAGGAATTAGTCTAGCTATGGGAATTTTTTACTGCATAATTGCAGCAGTGGTTATTGAACCAATCATAATACTTTATCTTGAAAAATTAGGGGTAAACTTAAAATGATAAGCAGCCAAAAAATAATCAAAAGCTATGCACATTTCATAACTAAACACCCAGTTATTTCATTTATAATAATCATTATCATAACATCTTTTGCTATTTACCAAGCTGGAAATGTCAACACTAAATCAATGGATAATGAAGATGTAATTCCTGATGATATTACAGTAAAGAAAGGCTTTGACATTATTGGGGATGAGTTTAGCGGAAGTGACTCTATAATGATTTCTATCGAGCTTGACCCTGTAAAAACATCTTCGATAAGAGATTTAAGAGAAAAAATAATTATAGATTATATTAATAAACTAACTATAAAAGGAAAAGAATTCAATGAGATAGAAAGTGCAACAAGTGTTTCTTCAATTATTAAAGATATTAACAATAACAAATTACCAAAATCAAAGGAGAAAATTAAAGAAATAATAAAGGAGAGTACACTCTTTTCGAATTATATTAATCCAGATTATGACCACACTCTTGTAAGGTTTAGACTTAATGACGATTATGAAGAAAAAGAACTAATAGAAAAACTGGAAAAATTAGTTGAAAATACTAAATCACCAGGTGGGATACACGTAAGTATAGCGGGTGATTTGGCGACTGGACCTATTCTAGAAGAAAAGTTAGGTCCTGATATGCAAAAGACATCAATGTATTCAATGGCCGGTATATTCATGGTTTTGTTAATTATATTTGGCAGACTAAGATATTCACTTACACCATTATCCGTTATAATTGTGGGAATTATCTGGGCTTATGGTTTTTTTGGAACGATAGGCACTCAAATAAGCCCCGCTACTTCAGGAGCAATGTCGATGATAATGGGCATAGGAATAGACTTTGGAATACAAACTGTTAATAGGTTCAGGCAAGAATTGAGAACCTTAAAACCAGAACAAGCAATGGTCAAAACTCTAAGAAATGTTCTTAACCCGATGTTTACAACCACCCTAGCTGCACTAATAGGATTCCAAGCTATGTCAATGGGAAACCTAAGTGTTATGCAGGAACTTGGAACTATGATGAGTTTTGGTGTCACAGCCTGTTTTTTGGCTGCCATAAGTGTGGTGCCAGTAATTTCAATACTAGCTGAAAGAATAAAAGGAGGGAAGAAAAATGAAGAATAAGATTAAAATACTGTTACTTGTGTTTTCAATTACACTTTGCGCAATATGTGTTAATGCAGATGAAAGGGATACCCCTTATACAAAAGAAGTGATGTTAAACCAGGACCCCGACCCTGCAAAGCCGGGTGAATATGTTAAATTAAGATGGAAAGTAACCAAATATGGCGAAGATACACTCCATGATTTCCAATATCAAATCAAACCTGAATATCCATTTTACCTAGATCCAGGAATGCAAAAAACTAAAGAGATTGGCAACTGGAAAGGTTATTCAGGAGATGATAATTATTACACTCTCTACTATAAACTAAGAGTTCATAAAGACGCTGCAGAAGACAATTACGATATGATTCTAAGAAAAAAAAGTGGAGATGAGGATTGGAGTTCAAAAACATACAATATAAGAGTTGAAGAAGCAAAAGACCCCAGTCTTGTTATAGGTGATGTTAAAACTTCACCCCAAGAACTTAAATCAGATATAGATGAAAGTAAGTTAGAAATAGAAATTACTAATATAGGTGACGAAGGGGTTGAAAACTTAAAAACCCAACTCCAGCTTCCAGAAGGTTTTACACCCTCTTATAGTTACTCAGATTCCGTGGTTTTGGGAACAATAAAAGCAGGAAATAGTAAAACATCAGCATACTATGCTGATATTTCTGAAGACCTAGAATCAGGAACTTATCCTGCTAAAGTAGTCGCAAGATATAAAGAGGAGGATGACGATGATAACGAATATAAAAAAAAAGTGCTTCCAATTAATATAACCATAAAGCCAAAGCCTACTTTTGAAATAATTGATAAGAAAATTAATCCAGAGGTAGCAAAGCCGGGAGACACTATAAAAGTAAAACTGAAAATAAAAAACACTGGCAGAAAAGAAGGTGAATCAGTATCAGTTCATGCATTCAAAGATTCATCACAACCCTTTGATTTGAAAGAAAAATCAGATTACATAGGTAACTTGAAAAAAGGAGAAGAAGGAGAAGCCATAATCACCATTAAAGCAGAAGAAGATGCAGAGAAAAAAACACATATCATCGATATTGAAATAAGAGCAATCGACAGCGACGAAGTTATAACTGAAGAAAAACATATTGAATTAAAAGTTGATGGAAAAGAAAATGAGAAAAAGCCTACCCCTATAATGGGGATTTCCATTATAGCCGGCATAGTAATTATTGGTTTAGGAGCATTTTATTTTTTGAAAAAATAACAAATTTTTTTTAATTTATTTTTATAAGTGTAATCTCATTTTGAGTAAAAAGTCTCATTGGAGGGCCCCAGAATCCCGTACCTTGTGACACATGGATATGTTGACCATTCTTTTTATAAATCCCTTTATAAACCGGATAAAACAACCTTACGAAAATTGAAAAAGGAAATATCTGCCCACCATGAGTATGACCTGCCAATTGAAGATCAATTGGATAACCCTTTATTAATCTAAAAGTTAATGGCTCATGTGTCAACAATATATTAAGTTTATTTTTATCATATTCCCTGTTAAGGACTTTTTTAACTTTCCAACTAAACGGCAATAATTCATCTATACCTATAAGATTCACACCACAGCACACCTCGCTTTTGTTTCGCAATACTTTTACCTTGGTACTTTCTAGAAGGTGAAGCTTTTCATTTATCGTGCTATGCATATCATGATTACCTAATACAGCATAAACAGGAGCCTTAAAATTATTGAGAATTTTAAGATCCTTAAACCAATGTGCATTTTCTACAATATCGCCAGTTATACAAATTATATCAGGTTTAAGAAGATTAACCTTTTTTATAATCCTATCCAGAAAAACTTCCCTTAAAACTGGACCAAGATGAAGATCGCTTAAATGGACTATTTTTAGTTTCTTGCCTTTTTTCAGCCTGATTTTTTTTATTTTTACAAAAAATGCGTTTATTATGCTGTACAATGCAACTACAGAAACTAGTGGTATGAAAAACTTATCCAGGTCAATAAATATTCCAATTACCCTGAATATTAAAGAAAATGTAAAAGAAATCCACAATAGTCCAAAATGGATACCAAAAATAAGATTAAAAAAGCGACCCAAGCCATTGAAAATCGTATGTCCGATAATTGCCCACAGGAGTAAAAGAAACAAAAAGATAAAACTCAATATAAAATTGTAATACAAAGACAGGGCTAAAAAATCAAATACAAGATAATGCAAGATATAAACAATTATAATAAATATTAAAAAAAACGGAATTATCCTGAATATCTTGGTTTTGAACATGTAATCCATAAAAATAAATCATTTAAGAATTTACCTTTTTTATGGAGGAAAAAAATAAATATAAACAGATTTTATGTCCAAATATGAATATTGAATATAGAGCAATTGGAAAAATATTTACAGGATATAAAGAAAAAGCGGGGATGCCCATCCAAAGCAATAAATCATCCAGACAGGGAATAATTAAATTGAAAGAAGAATTCAAAAAAGGGTTAAAAGACCTTGATGAGTTCTCCCACATTATGCTCTTTTACCACTTTCATGAATCCAGTGGTTATAATCTTGTGACAAAGCCATTTCTTGATAATAAGGAACATGGTATCTTTGCAATAAGAGCACCAAAAAGGCCTAACTCACTGGGTTTTTCAATAGTAAAACTTATTAAAATTAAAGGGAGAGAGATATATTTTGAAGGAGCAGATATGCTTGACCAAACTCCGTTGATTGATATAAAACCATATTCTAAAAAGTTTGATCATGTTAAAGATAGTCAAGAAGGATGGTTGGAAAAATCAAAAGAAGAATATCTATCTGATAATAGATTTAGTAACTGAATAAAGAATGTAGATTAATTTCAAAGGATTATAATTTACCCTTGTCCCTATCATTTCTAATCCGTGCCAATATACTCTCATAAAGATGAACTTTCTCTTGGCTACCCTTCAGCAACGTTCTAAGGGACGTATTATTTTTACAAATTCCAAGGTCATACTTCCTTACTTTATTGGCAACTTCATCAAATCCGCCATTAGAGTAATTAAATGGGTCTCTATAATATGCTTTTGTTTGTTCATAGGCTCTTTCTATTTCTCTATCCAAATAATTCAATCTTACCTTTTCTTTTTCTATTTGTTCTGATAAAGATTCCGCAACCATATATTTATCCGGAAAGATTAAAGAATATAAAAAATATTTGATAAAAATGGGGGCACTGGGATTTGAACCCAGATCCGTCGGTGACTTCCTCAAGAGCAACACCTTGACTCACCAATTATCTTGTCATCGGCAAATTGCCTCATCGCTCCAAAGACTGGAGCCGACTATTCTAGCCAGGTTATACTATGCCCCCGCAAATTTAAAAGAATTTCACATTCATTTATTAAGTTTTTGCCAAAGACAGAATAAAAAACTCTAATTTTTAGGTTTGGGAGGAGGAGCAGGCATATTCTTACTTATTTTGCGGTTGATCCTGTTAGTAATTACCAAATTAGTAACATTAAGCACTATAAGGAAAGCTATTATTCCTATATAAATCACTTCATGAGTATGACTTTGTATACTTGAAATAACAGTGATTATAGGGCTCGCAAAAGCACCATCCACTTTCTGTGGGTCTAAACCGACTACATAAAGTTCAGTAACCTTATATTGACCGCTTCCGTTAACAGTATAAGCCACACTCCATGTATAATTATTATAACCGGTAGCGTTTGGCCCTCTCATTGGACCCAAAGAGGAATTCTTACCATCTTTCCAGGGAACATCCCACACAAAAGCCTGACCTTGGTAATTTGAACCACTTGTTCCGACAGTTTCATTTTTAGGTGGCTCAACAGTGAAATTCCATGCAGTAAATTCTTTTGGAACGAAATCATAAATGGTAACTTCCTCATATTCAGGAGTCCAACCATTACCTATATTTTGAACAGTTGTGTTTATTCTATACTGCCCTTCACCAATACTTGTGACATTTTTGTTAATCTGAAGCCAATATCCATTGACTACATAAATATACTTCATATACAAATCTTCACCATTTAGTGTTTTACTAAAATTCTTAATTTGCCCATATTTATTGGTAATAAGCCATTCAGGCTCAATCCAAACGATAGGAGGAGGATTTGTTGCATTAGAGCCATCAGTATAATTAAAATACCAATCATCCTCTGGGTCTGTCTCAGTATTCCAAGGGTCTGTCCTATTAATTCTTTCAAGCAAACCTCCTGAATTATTATAAGTCTTGTTAAGACCTGTGTAGTTTTGAGGGTTCATATTATGAGTAACCCACAAAGTAACCTTTTGCAAATCATAAGTAATATTCTTATCTGTACTTACATATGGCTTAATTTCCCATGTAACATTATGATTGTCCTTATTATCAGCCGGTTTATAAATTCTTTTTTCGAAGTCAGGAACAAGGTCTGCCGATGCATTTATCGATTCAAGCGAAAGATTAGTCAATAAATAATCCACTGAATAAGTCACATTCTCAAGCAAAGCCATATAAGTAGCTGAAAAAGGAACACTAAAGGGTGCAGTCATATTAAACTTAATTGACTCATTTGAGCCCCAAGCAAGAGTCCCACCAGCAGGAGCCCACGACCAGATATGGTTATTGAGTTGGTGAACGTTGGTATAATCATCAAGAGGATACAAACCTGAAAAATTAAAATAAAATCTTGAATTGTTCCAGGGAACATATTGAGTATTCATAGTAATATTAAGGTTTGTAATGTCTTTGCCCCCTATATTCTTATTAGAGACTGTCTGGTTAAGTGTCCAATTATGACCTGCTAAAACTTTCTTATTAATATCTGTATGAAAATCATTTGAATAATTAGTAAGAATAGTAACAGGTGGCTCTTTACCCATGCAGGACATATTATATATGAACTGGCTTGAATCATTTTCTCTTAATTCGGGAATATGTATAATGATTGGAGTAACTAACCTCTCATTGATATCAATTGAGACACTACTTACATTAAGAGTGTTTGCCTCAATTGCATCACCTTGTATAGTAATATTTCCAAAATTCTCAGAACCAGTAATTGGAGCTTCAGTCACTGATATAGTTTTAGGAAGCCCTGAACTGATATCTACTCCAAGGGGCACCCCTATAAGAGAAGATTCACTGCTTAGATTAAAAATGAAATCTGTTGAATTAACCCATGCGTAATCAGTATTTCCATCATTATCCAAGTCAATAGGCATTGTATAGTGATTAATTGTATTTTCTATATCTTGGCTAACATTATCTGTAAGGCCGGCTCCGCCTTGGATTACAGAAGCATTTCTGCCTCCACTTAAAAAGAAATCCGTGGTCAATTTATCTACATTTCTAAACAACAAATATATATCAAAAACTGTCTCTTCGCTAGGATTTGTTGTATTAATCGATCCTTCAACCATACATGACTTTTGTTGGTTTGTTAAATCAAAATCTTCTGCAAAAGTCACATTCTGGAAAACAATTTCCTCCATTGTAACATTGACATGCGTATTCGCTGCCATTGAAGAGACTGAAAACAGAATTAAAAATATAAACGATAAAATGAGTGTACTCCCTCTTACTTTCCCAAAAAGTTCCATGCTATCTTACTCAATATACTTTTTCATACACTAATATAACATCTTAGAGTTAATATTATTTAAATGTTTTGTTTTTGCTCAGTGGGTTACTTGAATTTAATTACATCTCCAATAGTTAAACTACTGCTAGAGCCTTTTTTCATCTCTTTTGACTCATTAGAAACCTTATCAATCAATCTGGCCCCAAAAAGCTTCTCGAATTTTTTGGCAAGGGACAAAGACGGCTTAAAATGACCAGATTCAATTTTTTGTATTACGGATTCCCTTTCAGCCATTTTGGCAGCTAGCTCTTTTTGTTTGAGCCCCATATCTTCTCTTTTTTTCTTAACAATCGAAGAAAAGTCTTCTACCAGCACATCTATTTCTTCTTGTGGCTTTTCTATTGGTTTTTTCTTTTTTTTCCAGGCACTTGCAGTCCTTTTTGCAGGTGAAGAAATAGTTTTACCATACTTACTACAATTCCTGCATACATTCAATATAGTCCCTTCGATTTCTACCTTATAAAGCTCTGCATCAATTCCGCACATATCACATTGCATTCAAAAACACCCATTTCATTTAGACATACTCAAAAACACTCAAATTCAATTTTAGTGATTTATCAAACGCAGTGTATGTAGTTAATCAAGGTTTAAAAATATTTCTGAACATATGTTTAATAACATTAGTGGCGTAATTACCTTTGTTAAGATAAAAACTCACCATAACTTTTTTTTTACCATAAATTTCATCATCTTCAAGCTTACCAATCGAAAGATTTTCAACAAGAGTGAATACTCTTCTTTGATGACCATCACAGCTTAATTCAGGAAACGAGCGATTAATAAAACCCCTTAAACTCAATGATTCTTCAGCCAATACAGTATCCAGAATCTCTTTTTGTATTCCTGAAACCTCAATATTAAACCCAGGAACCGGGAATGTCTCGTCAATATCCGGATTATAAGCAAGATATTTCTCTATACATTTGTTCCATAAGTAGGACTGATATGCAGTCACTAAAAACTGAATCTTTCTTTTAGGATAGATTTTTAATGCACCTACATAATCGTTTGGCTTTTCTTTCAAATATTCATTTAATTTATTAGAAGATAAAAGTGAAATTGCCTCAGAATATTGGTTTTTCACCAGGCACCTTCCAATTAAATGATTAGTATAGTCTTTACCGAATCTTTGTTGGTCAAAGAAGTTAGGCACATTACTAAGTGGTTCAGGTAAATATTTAATATTTCTTACCACAATCTTAAATTCATTACCTTCAAGGCTACCTACATTTATTCTATCTTCACCCCTGCCAACAAAAGAAAGCTTAATATTTTCAAGGTCGATAGACCTTGCCGGACCCCTAAATATTGAAATATACTGCTCAGTGCATGCTTTTTTATCCTTTAGCCCGGCCGCATTTATAGATTTGAGCTTTACTTTCAAGTGCCTTGCGATTTTTTCAATCGCATCATTAGTATTATAATTCTTTTTTTCTAAAGAATAATATGCATAGTTCCCTTTATCTGTTAAAGGCAATTTGATTATTTCTTTTACAATAAAGTCCTCAGGCAATTCTTTAATGGCATACATTTACCTAAATTATAGACAAAACATATTTAAATATTGGCAAAAAACTAGGAATTATGAGCCTGTGGCGCAGTCTGGACACATCCACTATATTTTGTGAGTGGGACAAATAGCGCGAGTGCCTCCTAAGCACTAGGTCGAGGGTTCGAATCCCTCCAGGCTCGCTCAAATAATAATTATAATATTTTTTCCACAACCTTTATTAATTAGATATTTTCATATAGTATTAATTAAAGTAAAAATGACTAAAATGGCTTCAAAAGTAAAATTAGTATTATTGTCGGTTGCTATAGCTATAATTTTT
>JBNJGV010000019.1:19163-24549 GCA_051819785.1 Nanobdellota archaeon
ATTAGATATTTTCATATAGTATTAATTAAAGTAAAAATGACTAAAATGGCTTCAAAAGTAAAATTAGTATTATTGTCGGTTGCTATAGCTATAATTTTTGTATTATTCGTGGGATACGGAATAAGTACATTTTATAAGATTCCAAAATATGATGACTTTTGTGAAAGCCAAAATAAGGTAATTGAGAGCAAAGAAACTTGTGAGGAGATGGGTGGTAAATGGACTCCATCCACAACTAAACCAAGGGTTCAGGATAATAACCTTCAGTGCCAAAAAATTTCTGAAGAAGGGGATAACCTTACATTAACATGCAATTCACTTGAAGCTAAAGATTCAGGTTGGTGTGATAGTGATTTTAAATGCAGAAAAGAATATAATGAAGCAAAAAATGCTTACAATAAAAATGTATTTTTGCTAGCCGCGCTAATAGGGCTGATAGGTCTTGTAATAGGTGGGATTTTCCTTAAGGTTGAAACTGTCGGAATAGGTATAATGGGTGGCTCAATCCTGACAATTATCTACGGAGTGATTAGATATTGGGGAGAAGCACCAGACATATTAAGATTTAGCATACTAGGTGTTGTTTTGGCAAGCCTTATATGGATTGGCTACAAAAAAATTAAGCCAGGAAAAAAATAAAGCTTAATTCCTATTTTTTCTAATTTTTATAACCTATACTGTAAACTAAGACTTTTTATCAGAAACATATTTCAATAGCAAGATAACAGATAGTATCACGCCAGCTATTAAAGTAATAACATAAGGAAGATAATCTTTGAAAAATGCTTTTGTATTTCCCCATAATGTATTTAACCAGGGTTCTTTGTTTAAAACCCAAATAGTAATATCATTGCTATAAGAACTAGCACCATGCTCATCAATAGCAATCAGGTTAAACACCCTCTTACCATACCAACCTGAATCAGGTATAAGTTTAAGTTTTTTGCCAATAAAACTAGCACTTATATTATCCATAGGGGTTACTTTCATCGAAACATTATCACTCTCATCTTTTATATAAGGCTCAAAATCAATCGTTTTCTCAGTATTTTTTCTCATTACATAATTAGTAGAATTCTCTTTTAATACATGTTTTTGTATAACCTCAGTTGAAGTATTTGTTTTATTTTCAAAATTTTGTATATCTTGTTTAGGCTCGAGGTTACTATACCAAAAAAATACTAACAAAATAAATAGAAGAACAAGGCTGATTATAATCAAAAACAAGCGATATACTTTGTCTTGGTTTTTCATAGCCGGAGCAAGATGAACAAATAATAGCAATAAAACTAAAATAATAAGTCCAAAAATAATATAATATTTATAAAGATTCAAATAATTAAAAATGCTATCAAACGCATCCTTGCTTTTATCCTTTGAAACACTTGCGTTTTTACCTGCAACAGGTGATAAATTTTCAGAATAGTTTTCTTTAACCAAGCTTTCGTTTATCCCTGAAGAGGTAGCATCTTTAAATAATGATTCATTAGTAATGTTCTCATTTGTTTCATTTCCTTTTTGCTGAGTTCCATATTCACCGGTCATACAACCCCTTAAAAGAAATACTACTAAAAACAAAAACAGAAAGGCCAAAAGAAGATAGAAAAGAAGAGACTTCCCTGAATGCTTAGGAGTTAATTTTTTCTTTTTCGAAGCAGATTTTTTTGAGCTTGCCTTACTTGAAGATGCCGACTTAGCTTTGGATGAAATCCCTTTTTTCTTACCTGCATCTTTTTTAGTACTCTTACCAGGGAGAAAAAACAAGCCCTTATGCAAAAGCAGCAGCAAAAGAAATAAAAGCAAAATACCTGCAAGTATATAGAATTTATATATCAATAAATAACCAAAAAATCCGTTTTTTAATCCACTAAAAAACCCTGGATCATTTGTTTGGTTGACACGAGTGCTCTCGTTGAGCGCACTTTCATTTGTTTTTTCAGTTAAGTTAGATAATTGTGCAGAGCCAGTGTCCATTGATTCATTACCTCCAAGAGAAAGGTTATCAGAAACATTAAGATTCTGGCTAATGCTATCAGCTGGATAAAAGTATCCCAAAACTAAGAAGAATAATAAAATAAGTAAGATAATCAGCAATAAGTAAATCCATTTTAAATTTTTTTTTAACCAAGGATGATTGTCTAAGAAACCTTTTTTCTTGGCCTCTTCTTGAGTAATAGAAGTATCTTGCCTTGCAGATATGGCCTCTTCTTTTTCAGACTTATCTTTTTTATTTTTAGCTAAGATGAAAAAAAACAAGCATAAAATTATACATAAAAACAATAAAAGAGAACCAATAACCAAAATTACAAGCCATGGTTTAGCTTTATCAGACTTGTCATCAAATCTACAATCATCTATACAAAATGATAATTCGTAAGATTTGGAAACTTCTCCCTTACCAGTTTCTATTATTATATCTGACTTGATAATTCTTTCATCTGAAAGATTTCCTAAATCAACTTTTAAATAACCTGATGAAAATTTATTTACGCTTACTGAACCATTAGGAAAGAATATATCAAACCCATCAGGCAGATTGGATTTTACGCTATAACTATTATTGATTTCCCCGGTATTCTCTAAAATAATAGGTATTTGGTAGCTATTGTTCAAACAAAGATTATATGAATTATTGCCAGGAAAAGAAAAATTAGTGCCAGGAGTAACATTACCTCCAGTCTTATTTATATCTCCAAAAGAAATTTCAAAATCATAACATTTCCCACGCAGATTCAAATAAAAAGGTTTTTTCTCCTCAAATCCAGATACTTTTGATTCAGCCAATAAATTAAAACTATAATTTCCAACCTTTTCACATGGTAATTTGACAAAAATATAAACATCCTTACTTTCTTTAGGGTTTAAAGAAATTTCCTCCTGACTCAAAGAATAAAATTTTTCATTAATATCAATTGACAAATCAAATGAGTCCCGAAAATTACCAGTGTTCATAACCTTGGCTTTATATATAGTGGTTTTACAAGGACAGTTAGAGAAACTATTATCTTCGGTTATTAAATTAATATTATCACAAGTCCTCACTCTAACTTTTTGTATAATGGATTTGCTCAAGTCATCTGCCTTAAGAATAACCTCACTTTCATATTCTCCTACTTCAATATTCCTAGTAGGCAACAAATAATTCAATGATAGTTTCTCGCCAGGCCCTAGAAAAGATTTCTCAGGAATTAAACTTACCGGAAGCTCTGATATTTCTTTTGCATCCAAAACCTTATCGGTATTAAATTGTGAATCTATAATAATCGATTGCTCAAAAACTTCACCTTTACATAAAACTAAATCTGAAGAATCAGCATAAGCATCATAACCTTGTCCAATTACAGGAATCGACAAAACTACCAAAAAAAAAATCGTTAAAAGTAGTTTTCGCAGTTTGATCCCCCTTTAATAAAAAGAAATTAAAAAAAGAAAAACCTAATAATAGGTCTCTCCGCTCTCTGTATCCTCATCACCAAATTCTTTATCATCGCTTTTCAATTTACCAAAACCGATGATTAATCCAAGGATAACCAAAAGCACTACCAACACAAGCAAACCGATTAAAAGAACGTTCTTTACGCTCATATTACTGTCTGCTTTTTGTTCAGATTCTTTAACATTTGACTTAAGAGTGAACTCTTTAAGTTTTTCTCCACTAGAGGAGATTGAAAGACTGAACATGTGTTCTCCTGCTTTAGCATCTTGCATTGGTGATGCATAGACATAAAGCGCTTTAGCTTCACCAGGCTGAAGGACAACAATATTTGCTGGGCTAACCCTTACATCTGCCCAATCTGTGTATCCATCAGCTTCGACGACGTATGTTTTCGCTGAGTTACCTGCGTTAGTTATGGTTACTGGATAAACAGCACCTTCTCCCATATTCACATCTTGTGATTTTGGGCCTACCCCAATTATTGTCTTAGGCTTAGCTTTGGTTTCTTTTTCATCATCAGTTACACAAACTTCGCTTTCAACAATCTTCATTTCTTTGGTAGCCTTAACTGTTTCTTCACCATCATCAAACTCAACTAAAACTTCAACATCATATGTACCTTCCTTTGTACACTTAGGAATTCTCACATAAAGCTCTTCAGAGCTAAGTGATTCATCTTCTTCGATTTCGTCAATATAATCTGAAGCTGCAAGTCCAAGTTCAGGAATCCTTACAGTAACCTTAACTCCATCGTCTTCGTCAACCATTCCAAAGTTTTCAAGTCTTAATGAAGTAAGCAAAGCTCTACCTGCTGTTACTTGACCATATGGGCTAAACATGATATCTTTGATTTTTACATCATGTCTCTCATTTTCAATCTCAAGTTCGTAAGTTTCTTGAGTTGTATCCCCATCTCTGTCATCTATTCTTACTCTCAACCTATACTGGTCTTTGTCAAGGTCTCCTGGAAGTTCCAAGTCAAGCTTTTTTATGTATGTCCTGTTAGCTTTCATATCAAAAACATCTGTGATGTCTTCGATAAGCTTATTATCATCAAAACCTCTCAGGACAGCTTCTACCTGAACATCCTCAACTGATGCAGTTGCAGTAAGCTTTACATCAACTTCCATCTGATCATCTCTATCTACAACTCTTATAGAGTTCTCACCTGATGGGCTGACTTCCTCATCATTTACTTCAACTTCATCAACTGTTACGGGAACTGCACTTACTGCAGCCGTAGCCATCAACGCTAACATCAAAACCATCAATACGTTGAAAATCCCTTTTATTCTCATTTTTCCAAACCCCCATGTTGTTTTTTCACAGTGATAGTGATTATTTACTATTGTTGTGTAATACTAGTATTTAAATTTTTTGCTCCTTTGTACATCAACTAATAGTAACATACCTGTATACCACTCTCTTTACCTTATCGTTCGACATTGTCAGACGAACAGGATAGTCTCCATTTTCCACGCCTTGCGGAACATACAAATGTAATGTCCTGCTGGCTTTATCGCCAACATCTAAATCAAAAGGACCTGCTTCTGCTCTGCTGCCAAAGTCATGAACCAATGCTTTTAATTCAACATTCTCTAAATCAAAATCACCGTTGTTTTTAAGGTTCATCCTTAAATCCATCATATCCCCTGGCACAAGCATTGTTCCTGTTGGATTTACAAAATCAACATCATCTATAAAAATGCTGTGTCTTTGTAAATCTGGCTCATCCATAATTGGACCAAAATTTAATCCTTCATCAACTTCGCCATCACAATCATTATCTAAACCATCTCCCAGTTCTTCAGAAGGGTAAACTGCACCTTGGCAATCGCCCCATGGATTCCAAAAACCTTCGGTGTCGCAGGTACGTTCTTGTACACCATACTCACAAACACCTACATCGGTTTCGCCGCATTGGCGAGTCTCAGTGTCACCAGGAGTGCA
>JBNJGV010000020.1:0-3217 GCA_051819785.1 Nanobdellota archaeon
GTAAAAACAATTATAAATAATAACGTAGCCCTGTTCGATTGATTGAAAATGGAGAATATGCAGTATAAAGAAAAATTCAGGAATAGATATGAGAAACTGACCCACTGGGATAAATTCTGGGAATTCTCTATGAAATTTTTGAGTAGATCAATAAGGGTAAATACTCTAAAAATAAGCGTTAGCGACCTTAAAAGAAGGATACAAGATGATTGGCATCTTGAGCCAGTAAAATGGTGTCCTGAAGGATTTTTTATAGACCATAAGGGCAAGGGTGATGACTACAGGCGAGATGTAGGAAATCTTATAGAGCATAGCTTGGGTTATATATTTATTCAAGAAGCATCTTCAATGATCCCTCCAAGAGTGTTAAAGCCAAAACCAGGTGAGTTCATCCTTGATATGTGCGCCTCACCCGGCTCAAAAACAACACAGATTGCGCAGTATATGAAAAATGAAGGGCTTTTATTATCAAATGATTATAAATCTCAAAGGAATAAGGCATTGGGGCTTAATGTACAGAGGATGGGTGTATTAAATGCCTTGATGACACTAAAAGACGGCAAGTATTTCAGGGATTTTCAGTTTGACCGGATATTGGTTGATGCGCCCTGTTCAGGTACAGGTACTATAAGGAAAAGCCCTAAGACATTAAAAATATGGAACCCTAACATGGTAAAAAGGCTTGCAATAACCCAAAAAGACCTTATTGAAAATGCTTTTAATAATCTTAAGCCGGGAGGTACCCTTGTTTATTCTACATGCTCACTTGAGCCTGAAGAGGATGAGGGAGTTATCAGCCATCTTCTGGACAAATATCCTAAAGCGGTAACAGAAAAAATAGAGCTGGATATAAACCGTTCAGAGCCTGTAATGGAATTTGAAGGCAAAATATTAAATGAGGGTGTTAAGAATTGTCTGAGAATCTGGCCGCAAGATAATGATACAGATGGTTTTTTTGTCTGCAGGATAAGAAAAGAAGAGTAGAATTTTAATAGTTATGTTTATAAGGATGTTTTGTTTTCTCTTAATCTAATGCAAAAAGATCTTGAGAATATTTTATTCGGGAATCTGGAAAATATCAGGCAAAATGTGAAAAATAATTACACTGATTTTTCAAGTGTTGCAGAGTCCATAACGCCTGTATTTTATAAATTTAATTCTGAATTAAAATCCGATGAGCTTTGGCATACACTTGAGTTTGCTGATTACTGGCATAAAAACCAGTTCAGGCATAGCAGTGATCCTTTTGTTGCGCATCCAATACAGGTTTCTTTTTTTACAGCTTTTAATCAATTACCAAAAGAGGTAGTTCAGGGCGCTATGCTTCACGATGTACTTGAAAAAAACCAAAACAAATGGGAATATCTTAGTAAAGAAATATATAATGAGTTTGGTAGGTCAGTCTTTTTATACGTTAGTGGAATGTCTAAAAGAGACAAGTACAAAACAGACGATATCTATGAATCCACTAGAGCGAAAAAAATAAAGATAACTGAGTTTAATAAAGAGTTCGGGATAGATTATCTTAAGATTATAAAGCTTGCAGATAATATTATGAACATGAGTTCTGTTGAGTTTTTGCCTGCAAAATACAATATGAGTGGGAATGAATTTCAGCGCTCCCAACTTACTGCTTCAAAGCAGCATTATTATCCCTTAGCAAGAGAAATTGATAGAAAAGAACTTACTCCTCTCAGGTTAGCGCCATTATTAGATAAAATATATGAAAAGTATTAGCATTGAATCATTTCAAGCAGTGATACAACATTCCATATCTGTGTTCTTGTATATGAATGCAGATTATTGTCATTAGAGATTTCATCAAGCTCATTTAATACTTTGTTTATCCTTATAGACAGTTCTTCATCTTGTTTTAAGGTCTCTATAATGGATGTTATTTTAACCTTTATATTTCTCTGGACAGTGTTGTCGTCCTGAAGTTCTTCAAGAGCTTCGATGATACTTGCCAGCCTGTCATCAGTTTCCTGTGTCATTTTGTCCCTCCTTTTCTAAGGCACTCTGTTGGAGTTCTTGCGCTTTTTCTTTAATTTTTTTTTCTTGGTTTTCTATACTTTTAATTCTTAATTCATATGTATTTTTTTTTGATTCTAATTCCTGCTTTAGTTGCGTTTTATCAGTATCAACCATTATATTCCCGATTATCTTGTAGGTTTCCTTAGAATTATCTAGTTCGCTTAGCGCTGACTCAACTTCTTTTAAGTGCATCTGATATTGCTGCCTTTGCTGCAGGTACTGCTGCAAGTTCTGCTCAAGAAGCTGAAGCTTTTCAATATCACTTTTTTCTTGTGTCATACTGAACCACTCTTTTCATATATTTGCAATACTTTCAAAATCCCGTTGACTCCAGCCCTAAGTGATGTGGCATCCTCTGACTCAAATTTAGCTTCGAGGGAATTTTTTTTTTGCTCTATGCTGGCTTTGCACCTTTTGCCGAAGTTCAATCCATCCGCTTCTATAAGCTCTTTTATATTTTTTGAATCTTCCGCGCTTATCTTTAGGCTTAGCGCATATCTCATCTTGCTTTTACATGAGTATTGGTGCTTCTTTGCTTAAAAAGCATCTTACTTCCGCAATAAGGGCACCTTATTTTTTTTCTCAAATAATCTGAATTAACCATCTTTGAGCAATGAAAGCATTTATATTCAACCATTTTTTATTCACTCTTTTTTTACTTCCTCTTGAGCTAATTCCTGCTCAGGAAGCTCTTGGGTGTCATCTTCGCCTTTTTCCATCTTTTTTAGGTTTTTTGCAGCTTCAATAGCGTACTGCTCATCTTCATCTTTAGTCTGTTGCTTTTTTGTGAAAAGCTCATCATTAAAATTGTATTCCTTTGTCTTCTGTTGTTTTTTTGTCTTCTTTTTCACTGGAGAAAAGGCTCTGCCGGTAAACTTGGCGTTGCACTTACTGCAATGGAAGATACCCATTGATTCTTTTTTTACAGCTACATAATTGCAATATGGGCATTTATGCTTTGATTTAGCTATGCTTTCTACTTTTCCTAGTCTTTCGCGCACTCTTTTTCCATATCTTGTGCCGAATCTTTTTACAGCTTGAGAATACTTCTTTGCCATTTTAAATTCCTCATTTATTAATTATGAATGTGATGGGGCTACTCGGATTCGAACCGAGGTCATCCGGCCCCAAACCGGAAAGGATAGCCAAACTACCCCATAGCCCCTTTCTTATTTTTGTTTTT
>JBNJGV010000020.1:3317-24462 GCA_051819785.1 Nanobdellota archaeon
CTACCCCATAGCCCCTTTCTTATTTTTGTTTTTGAAACTTATTATTTTTTCTTAGCAGTTGCTAAGCCGACCAATTAAGGTTTCTTGAGTTAGGATTTGTAAACTATTTATAAATCTTTTGCTTTGTTAAATCCAGCAATTTCCTGCGAATAGCCTACGCTCAATCCTCCAAAACCCCAACTCACACCTGATATCTCAAAACTCATAACTCAAAACTCACACCTGATATCTCAAAACTCATAACTGGCTACTGATATCTCACAACTTTTGTCTTTTTTCTCGCAATTAATTTAAATAAGGTTGTACTCCTCAATTGAATGGATATTATTCAGGCAATACTCTTGGGCATCTTACAAGGGATAACAGAATGGCTGCCTATAAGCTCTTCAGGGCATTTGGTTATTTTTCAGGAAATGATGGGGCTTAAGGATATGGTTGCGTTTGATATAGTTCTCCATCTTGCAAGCCTTTTGGTAATATTGTTTGCATTCAGAAAAAGGATTTACGACCTTGTCTCAGGAGTTATTAGGTTACAGCAAAAGGAATTATATTTTGCTTTTAAGCTTTTTGTAGCTACTATTCCAATTGCTTTTGTAGGGGTTTTCTTTAATGATTTGGTAAAGTCAGCATTCAGCAATCCATTCATTGTTGGCTTGTCGCTTTTAGCAACGTCTGTTATTCTGTTTTCGGTTTATTTTTCAAAAAAGAATAATAAAAGACTTTCAGCAGTGAATGCAAGTATAATGGGGGTCGCGCAGGCTTTTGCAATTTTGCCGGGTGTTTCAAGAAGTGGTATTACTATTAGCGCAGGTTTGCTTTTAGGTGTAAAAAAAGGGGAAGCTGCTTTTTTTTCTTTTATGATGTTTATCCCGGCAATAATTGGAGCTGCTGTTTTTGAGATATCTTCAATAAAAGCTGTTCCTGAATTATCAAGCCTTTTGGTTGGTTTTATAGCAGCATTTATTTCAGGTTATTTATCGCTTAAACTGCTCATTAAACTCATAATGAATAATAAATTCTGGGTTTTCGGTTTTTATTGCCTAGGGTTGGGGCTTTTACTTTTGTTTATATAACTCTTGTCTGTTTTAACTGCATTAAATTTATTAATAACTTTTTAATCTTAGTATAAATGGCTAAATGGAAAAGGCAAAAAAGCAGTAATAGATCTTATGTTAATTTTTTAAGATTCTCTCCTGAGGAGACTAAAGAATTAAGGGTTTCTGACTGGGATTTTACAAAAAACCCTTCAGGGTATCTATTTAAGTGTTATGTAATTCGGGAGAATGGGGAAGAAGTTGATAAAATATGGACTGTGTGGGATTATGAAACTGCCCAGAAGCTTAAGAAAAAACTTGGGGTAAAATATGTTTCTGGTTCGAAAGATTTGAAGGTTACTATGCAAAAAGATGAAGAAGATGATACATATTTTGAGATTCATAAGTAGGAAAAAAATATAAATGACTATTTTTCCAGAGGATTTCTATGGCTAAATTATCAAGAATATTACTTTATGCAAGCTTAATGACACTGGCAACTCCTGCTAATGCGCAGGCTATTAATCATAATGAATTGCTTTATAAGGATTCATTTAATCCTAAAGTGCATTATTCTGGAGCAATGCCTATCCCAAAAGAGGATTATCCGCTGAAGGATGCCTTGTTTAAGCAGCCCTTTTTGAGGACTGCTGACTATGAAGTTGCAGGGCCAAAATATGCTGGCAGGACTTCTCCGCCTTCGAAGAGGCCTTGAATAGTTAATTTTATAAATGAGTTATTGACCCTTTTGCAATTGTATAGAACGCAGCCCCGTGGTGTAGCGGCCAATCATCCAGGATTTTGGAGGTTTTGCCGTTTCGTAAAGATTCGACTTTACCGGAAACGTCCTGGGACCTCGGTTCAAATCCGGGCGGGGCTATCCTCCTTTTTTCACAAATCAAGGACTCTTTTTTTGAATTCTTGCAACAGAGCTTTTGTGTTGGCTGGATCCGAGGGGCAGTAAAAACTGGTTTTTTCGGGTTGATTTTTCGCATAATTCTGGTTCTTTTTTAAAAGAGTGTATTACAAATTCAGAGTTTTTGCCATATTCCATGGCAACCTTTGGGTTTCCATGCTTAACACGATCGAGTGCATGGACTGCCTGGTATACCTCAAGAAGGTGCCTGATAATCATGTCGACCTTGTGGTGACAGATCCGCCATATAATGTCAGCCAGAAGCAGGACATCAAGTATAAGGACTTCAATATCACCAAGAATTTCGGTGACTGGGACTTCGGCTTTGACCCGGTGCCAGTCATGAAGGAACTCAAGAGGGTGCTCAAGATTGGTAAGATTGACAAAAAGTATGGCGGAAAGAAATCCAATTACGTCACGAAGGGCATCAGGCTCTATGATTTTCGCCACTGTAGCGCATGTTATTGGCTCCCTCGCTATAAGTCCGAGGCTGCCCTGAAATACCGCTTCGGTTGGAAAAAAAGCGACATGATCCATTATTATACAGATTTCATGGGCATGATGGACACCATCGAGACTGAAGACCTCTATGTCGACGTCTCAAAGATGGAGCTTGAAAAGCAGATGGAGCAGAAAAACCGGGAAGTCGAGCTTCTCCAGGAGCAACTGAATGAGCAGGGGCAGAAGTTGCAGAAAGTCATGCAGGTGATTGAGGCGCTGGAGTTGGAGAAGGAAGTGAAGTTTTAATTCAGTTCTTATTTTAATCTTTTGCATAATAATCAGAAACTTTTGGATTTTTAATTAAGCCTTTGACATATGTCCTTAGCTATTTGCTGAGCTCCATTAATTTCAAAAGATTTAAAACTCTTCAAATGTGTCATTTGTTCTGAGTAAAGTTTTCTATAACCTCCATTATTACACAAATTTTCAAATATATGTTCGTATCTTCTTTTCATATATTCTTTAATGTTCCTGGAACCGTTTTGTAACTCCCTTATTGAGTCATATATTTTTGTAATACCTTCTTCAGGCATATCTTCTAGGTGTTGAAAAATTTCTGAAAACAAAAAACCAGGAAACGCACCTTTTAAATTATCTTCTAAAGATTGACCAGAAAAACTTGTAATACCTTTGTAATTGTACCAATGACTATCATTCTGCTCAGGTAAAAATATGTATGGTTTATTATATGTAAAAGCCTCAAACATTGTTGTTATGGAAGGTGGACCAATTACGGCCACAGATCTGTTTAAAGTCTTAAAATACTCGTTATGATTTAAATTTCTTGCCTCGCAATTAGCAAATTTGTATTGGTTCATGTGCTTGTTAAGGTTCTGCATAATCTTTGAGTTTCCCGCTATTGTTAAGCAAATATTTGGTCTATTATTGAGAAAGTTCCCAAGTCCTTCACTCAGAAGATCTAGTGTAAATAAGCAATAACCTAATGCTTGTGATTCAGTAACTTGAGGATTAGTTTGGCCGCAAAATGATAAAAGAATTGTATCATTAGGCACATCTACATTTAAAAATCTGCTATCTACAATAGGTCCTACAACTGAGTAATTTTCAATGTCCTGCATTTGTAAATCTTCTCTTTCACCTGAATTAGGATATGCTTGAATATAACTCTTAGAAGTAAGTAGATGCCCTAATAATTGTGTATCGTGTGGGTGTAATTTCTCAAAGTCTTTGATAATTTCGGAAATGTCCTTATTAGAATAGCTTGATCTAATTTGACACTTTGAAGTATTTTTAAAAATTTTACTTCCTTGCCAGAACCAAAAAAGGCTATCTATTGTGTCCACCTCAATTTCCTTATCAAAAGCAACAAATGTGGTTTTTGGTTCCATTACTGAAATTACTTTGCTATAATCTTCTGTCATCAATTCTTCAATTGCAGTGAAGCTATCTGCTAAGTGAATATTATCATAAAGATGTGACTTACTTTGAGCAAGGTCAAATGCTAAATCTCCCCCTACAAAATCAATATGTATGTTGGGGTCTTCCTTTCTAAGATAGGCTGAAATTGTTGCCGCTTTTGAGCTAGGGCCAAAACCAAATGCCTGGGCTGCAATAAGGATCTTGTTAGGCATGTTCAGTAGTGACAGCAGGTAATATTTAAATATAAGCTTTGTGTCTCAGGAATTTATCCGGTGGTTTATATGGAGGAAAATGAACTAAGAACAAGTGTATTACAGTTGGCTATAACAGAAGGTTGTGATAGTGCGTGTGTATATTGTGATTTTTGGAAAATTGAAGACCCTGATTATCTTAGGATGCAGGATTTGGATAAGCTTTTTAGTGTGATTGATTTTGATGGAATAGATTTATTATGTGTTACAGGGGGGGAACCTACTGAACATCCACATATTCAAGATATGATTCATCACATTTCTGAGACAACCAATACAAATGTTCTATTATCATCTAATTGTTTAAATTATGAAAGACTAGAAAGCATCGTTAAGAACGCCGGAGATGTAATACATACAATATCCACATCATTAGATGGTGAACAAGAGGTGCATGATCGAAATAGGGGTGTGAAGGGTGCTTATTCAAATGTAATGAAAAGTAAACAACTTGCTGAAGAGAATAATATTAGGATGAAATTTGCTACAACTGTGCTAAATACTAATGTAAATGACTTACCTAAGCTTCTATATTCTATTGGAGATGGTAATCTCGACGTTAAAACTGCAAATCTTTCTTCAGCATATTATGGGAATAATAGAGGTAAAGAAGCACTGAAACGACAAAAGGAGACTGTGGCTGATAAATTTTATAATATTCTAAAAAATTACTATGTCGAAAATGATGTAGAAAACCTTTTCACGTTTTATAATGGAATATATGTGAAACATGGTGTAAGGCCTATGTGTACTGTGGGTCTTAATGAATTTTTTGTGTTACCTAATGCTGATATATTCGCTTGTTACTCAAAAGACAAATTAACCAATTTTAGGGAAACAACTAGACAAGAACTTGATACACTAAGAAGAAATTTTTATGAAGATCATGCTTATTGTAATGATTGTTTTGCTAGATGTTCAAGTGGTAATGTGGTTTTTGTTCAAAAAGAGTTTTACCAAGACATAGCTAATGAAATCATACACAGATGGAGAAAAGGTGAAACCTTCCCAGAAAAAGATTATTTTTCAATAATAAAAAATCCATTTAAATAGAGAATGCCCTATGGCTGAATAACTGGATTTTTGAATTTTTGAGATATGGCTTGATTAATTTTTCATTCCATTTGGCGTTACTTACTGTCAACAAGAGGTATGATAAATGGTGGACTATGAGAAACATTTTCCAATTGATGGACCTTATAGCAAGGTATCAAAACATCAAAAGGGCGCCATAATGCGCGTGAAATCACATCTACAAAACGGGTTCTATAATACAGAGTCGATTGATTGTATATGTAGCAATGAAGGGGGTATTCTTATTGGAAAATATGACCGTTATGGGATTCCTCTAGATACCTTAGCTTGTACAGAATGTGGACTTTTTAGAAGTTCACCCAATTTAGATGCAAAATCTATCCTACACTTCTATGAGAACGAATACAGAAAGATATATGGACCTTCCAAAAAGCCTTTTGAAAGAAATTTCCAAAAACAAGTAAGTCATGGAAAAAAAATAATAGATTTTATTTCTGATCAAATAAATATTGATTCCTCAACGAAAGTATTAGACATTGGTTGCGCTTCAGGAGGAGTTTTACTACCCTTTATTAGTCAAGGGGCACATGTAACAGGGTTTGATTTTGATAAAGATTACTTAGAATTTGGACAATCATATGGTCTTCCTATATATCATGCAATTGAACATGACAGTTCGCAAAAATATGACATGATAATTCTTAACCATGTATTGGAGCATATGAGAGAACCAATAATGGAACTTGAATCTTTGAGAACTCAATTAACAGATGATGGTTTAATTTATATAGAGGTTCCAGGGATTTATGACATTAAATCTACCTATGGATCTCTTAATTTATATTTTCAAAATGCACACTTTTGGCATTTTGTTTCAAATACACTTAAAAACGTAGCTTCAACAAGTGGCTTGGAACCCGTAAAGAACAATGAAAAGGTACAGGCACTATTTAAGGCTGGAAAGAAAAAGATATATCAAAGGGATGAATCAATTACACCTGAAATACTTAATTTTTTAATAGAGGAAGATTTAGTTTAAGCATGGTTAACATGGAAACAAAAATTGCGTTAATAAATCCACCTTACTTACCTAATGACCTGGCTAGAATAACGCCTAATATGGGGATTGTATATGTAGCTACAGTATTGAATAAGAAGTACGAAACAGATATCATTGATCTGGTGGGTATGGAAAATCCAGAACAGATAATGCGCAAGTACGCACAAGACTACACCCACTTTGGTTTTTTTTCTACTTCATTACAATTTCATTATGCCTCTAAATTAAATAGAATACTTAAAGAAGAAAATCCGAAAGTAACAACATTTGTTGGTGGTCCACATGCTTCAGCAATCTTGGCACATTGGAAGTCAAAAAATGACCCAGCAATGAATGCTAACTACAATGCGTTAAACCAGTTTGATATAGTTTATGGAGGTGAAGCGGCTTCAAATTACTTTATAGATGATTTATTGCAAGAAGATGAGAGGTGGAGACAATTGCCATTAATATCTGATGTTTCCGATATGCCTATTGCGGATAGGTCACTAATTGATATAAGTTCGTATAAGTATCCACTAAGTGATAGAACGGCTACACAAATAGTGAGCCAACTAGGTTGTCCTTATTCGTGTACCTATTGTGCTGGTAGAAATATACCTATGTATAATCATGTTAGAAGCTTCAGTCCAAACCGAGTTTTAAAGGAGATGGATTATATAAGTGATACATTCGGGTTTAATGCTTTTGCGTGGTTTGATGATGAAGTTAATGTAAATCCAAGAAGGTTGTTTGCATTAAGTAAAGCTTTGAGTAAGAGAGACTATATTCATAGGGGTTTTGTTAGGTCGGATCTTATTGTAAAATACCCTGATACTGTTGAGGCATTAAAAGATGCAGGGTTCATAGAATTATGTACCGGAGTAGAAAGCGGTTCGGATGAGGTTTTGCAAAGAATAAAAAAGGGCACAACTTCTGCTGTAAATCTGGAAGCATCTCAGATAATAAAAAAATCAGGAATGCTTTATAAGTCATTTATGATGCTAGGTCACCCAAGAGAAAAACCCGAAGATATTGAAAAAAGTTTGGATTGGTTAGACTTGGCTGAGCCTGATTCAGTGGAAGTATCAATAACAACTCCATTACCTAGATCAACTTTGTTTAATGAGTCAGTTCCATCATCCAAGTATAGTGGATATGACAGAGAATATGATGGCCTATTTTTTAATTTACTTGATTATTCTCAAGAACATGATTTTCATAAGTCGCCACATTCATACAGTGAAGTGAGGACTGATGCATTAACAGCTACAACCCTTATGGAGATACAAAACTTGATAAAAAATAAATATGGGGGCCATTGTTGATAATATATGATGCCAAACTATTCAATGAAATATGATAAAGAGGCCATTTTCACACCAGAAATGGCATTGCAGTACAGGATTAAAAAGGAAGGTAAGCCCAACTTTCCTGTACCTAATGGAGTAATCTTTTGCATAAACTGGGATTTATTAAACTACATCCTTGAAAATAATGAATATGATGAAGTTGAGGGATTCTTTGCCAGATGCTATCTCCTAAAGAAAGAAAACATCTTAGTGATATCAAAATTTGGGATAGGGGCTCCTACAACTATTGCTTTATTCGAAGAACTTATTGCTTATGGGGTCAAAAATTTCATATCAATAGGAAATGCAGGTGGCATAAGTGCCGATGTTGAGATTGGAGATATTGTCGTTTGTGAAAAGGCGATAAGGGATGAAGGAGTTTCTTATCATTATGTGCCACAAGCTAAATATGCTCAAAGTTCTTTGAACATGACAAGAGTATTAAAAGAAGTTCTAAGTCACAAAAATATCGATTTTCATTCAGGAAGCAGCTGGACAACTGACGCATTTTTCAGGGAAACCATTGAGGAAGTAAAAAACTATCAGAAAGAGGGTGTACTTACTGTTGAAATGGAAGCTTCTGCTCTTTTTGCAGTAGCCGAATACAGAAATGTAAATATTTCTGTACTATTTACGATAAGTGATAGTTTAGCTAAATTAAAATGGGATCCAAAATGGCATGCTCCTGAGGTTAAATATTCCTATGAGAAATTATTCGAAGCAAGTATAGAAACAATTAATAAATTTTTAAGTGGAGAATAAAACATTGACAAGATTTAAAAATCATGGCGTCTACAGTAAGTCAGAGTAATACATAATCCGAGGTACTCCCTAAAATGAGCGCAAACCATGGCCTTACATGGAAAAGGCAGAAGAATTCTTGGAATCAGAAGAGAAGCGGCTCCTATCAAAGTACCAGTGCAGTTCGATTTCTGAAGTCATTGCTTATTTACAAGAGCAACTGAGGCGATAAAAAAGAGTCCCCATTTTGGTCGAAGTCTCCTCGGCGACGGGCGGGGCTAGTAATAGTCTCGTGACATGTGAGGACTCATTTTTTGAGTTCTCGCACGAGACCTTTTCTCTTGGCCAAATTTAAGGGGTAGTCAGAAGGCCCTGTTCACACCCAGAAAATTAACTTTTTTTAAGGAATTATTGCAAATTCTGTTAATTAATTGTATTACACCATCCGAGTTCAGCCTATCTTCCAGGGCAAACTTTGCCCTGTCATGCTTAACAAGATCGAGTGCATGGAATGCCTAAAATACCTGAAGAAGGTTCCTGATAATTTTGTCGACCTTGTGGTGACAGACCCGCCTTATAATGTCAGCCAGAAGGCAAATCTCAAATACAAGGACCTGAATGTCACTAAAAATTTCGGTGACTGGGACTTCGGCTTTGACCCTGTGCCGGTACTAAGAGAATTAAAGAGGGTGCTAAAAAAAGTTTTTGAATTAATTTCTGATAAGTTACTTAACTTAATAGAAGCATAAAGAATTTTTGTGCAAATCCCTATTTATAGATGCTCACTTTGGTATTTTTGGTTTTATCTAAATTATTCTTTATGTCAATAATTGCATTAATAAAATCGATGGTTTGTCAAAAAAGCACATTTCCAAGATTGATAGGGAGTTATTTCAGGTTTAAAAATTAGTTTCACAATGCTTGCAGGGTTTCCCGTTGTATGTGCCATCCAGAAGTTGTTTTTGTATGTTTTGCACAAATTTGGAGCGCCAAACATCTATAATACTATCTGATTGTACATTACCCACACTTAGTTGGCCTGCCATGTCATGACAACACAGGTATAGGTCTCCTGTGTAATCTATGTGAATATCTGGTCCCTTCAGGCATCTTTTAGGTGAATCCTTTTTCTCCTGGTATACAGAACCACATCTGTTGTAACCCATGATCTGTTCATTAAAACTCGAGTGGTCCAGGCAAAAAATATATTCATTCCGCTCATTGAAATGCTTCAGCTTAGAGTAAATCTCCTTCCCTTTTGTAGTTATGATTAAAGCATGACATCTTTTTGATAAATCGAGAGCTGTTTTTTCATCGATAAGGTCACCATTAGAAATAAGATGCACATACATACCTTCTTTTCCGAGATCATCCAAGAGTCTGTTTATCCTTTTATCTTTTAGAGGTTCATTATACCAGTAGGGATATATCTGGGGTAGATTTTCCGGTGAGGCTTCACTACCCATCTCCTTTAACTGAGCCATCACATTATTCCATGTTTCCTGATTCATAATGTGATCGCCGATTTCTCGTTGACCCTGTATGCATGAAGGACAGCGCCTTGTGCATGAGGTGGCAGTAGTTATTCCTATTTGTGGTGGATATGATAGAATCTCCTTCTTGTTTATGTTTTGGTCTAGGTATTTTACAGCATGAGGATGTTCGTTGTTGCCTAAGTTTATGGAAGGTTCAGTAATCCTAAGTGTATATGAGTCCAACAAATATCCGCTTAAGGCATTGGTAATTTCTATAGGCGTTTCAAAATCCACAAACCTAGTAAGTTTTCTGATATCTGTCAATAGATTTGGATTGTCCAATATGTTTTCAAGTTGTCCTAGCTGTTCATTAATTTTATTTTTAGCTTTCTTGATGAACAATGATTCTTCTAAATCCATTTCTCATTAGGCAGTAATGACTATTTTTAAGTTTTTTTAAATTATCCTCGAAAAATTTCTATAAATTGTAGCAAAATCTTTATAAATGGTTGTGATTGTCACTATCAAATGGATATGGGCCATCAAAAACTTGAAAAAATTTGTGCAATTTTAGGGGACAAATATCTTTCCCATTCTTTTCTTTCCAGAGGTTGCCATAACGATTGCTTCAAACTAGATATGGAGGACAGGCAATTAGTTTTACGTGTTGTAAATAACAATGAGTTCGATAACCTTGGGCATGAGATGAAGATGCTTGAAGCAATTTCAGGAACTGGTCTTGGTCCTAAGGTTGAATTACTGGATGAGTCAGGGAACATAATGGAAAATAATTATATGGTAGAGGAGTTCATAGAGGGTCAGCATATCCATCCAACTAATGTGGATGAAACTTTCATAAGAGATGTTGCGATGGCATACAAAAAGCTTCATAATATAACAACCAATACATTACCTGAATTTACAAAGCAGCATGGTAAATATTCTCTCCTTGCATCTTTTAATTCACTTGGCTGGGCACAATACAACCAATACAGGCACATGTTTCCCGCTTCTATCAGAGATGTTATGGATGATTTGTTCAATGAAACTTATGAAATACTAAAAAAGAGTGATGATATATTTTCAGAGAGAGAAAACTTTCCACTACTTCACTGGGATGCCCAATGGAGAAACATAATCTCTACAGATGAGGGGATAAAATTTGTTGATTGGGAATTTTCAAGATATGATGTAGAAGAAAAAGAACTTGGTTGCTTTGCTTACAGTTTTCAGTTAGACCAGCAAAGCACAGGAAAGCTTGTGCAAGCATACACACAGGAAAATCACCCAGGGATGCTTTATAATGTTAATCTTATGGCCCTTAAGCATTGTACATATGTGATGGGTTGGCGTGCCCGACGACTTTATTCGGTTAAAGAGGGGCGAGTTGATCCAAGGCAGTACTGTTCAACGGAAAGCTCGATAATAAAAGAGATTCAGGATGACCTGCCCAATGCAGAATATCTACTGAAGTTTCTAAAATGAAACCAACAATAGATGTAATTACACTTCATATGCCAGAAAGGCATGATACTTTAGAAGATTGCGTTCAAAGTGTAGACCTTCAAAAAGGGGATTTTGATATGTCGTATTATATATATGTAGATTCTGAGGGGAGGGATACCGAGGTCAGTGAATTGCAAAAACTACAGGACAATTATGGTTTTAATCTTTGTTGTGTTTCCACCATGCCTGAAGGCATACCAAAATATCAAAGAGGTGTCTTTATACGTAATTTTGCTCTCAGGAGAAGTAATTCTGATTACCTGTTATGGCTTGACGATGATAACTGGCTTGACCCTGAACACATCGAGTCATTGGTAGATACGCTCAATTCTGAGAATACAGAGTTGGCATATTCAGCAAGAAAGGTAGTGACTAAAGATAAAAAACCTTTTTTGTTAAATAAAAACCCCTGGCAGAAGGAGGATGGTATGAGGCACATGGAAATTCTTTACAACGAAGGTATCTGCTCTCCTCACTCTAATCTTATGTATGACGGTCCCTTCACTGAAGAATTCGATGGCTATTATGGTACCATTGATATGGGGGAATGGTTATTTCCTGTGAATCTGATAAAAAGCATTGGCATTCCTTATCCGAATGGGTGGAAATACGGTGAAGATGATTTATTGCTAGGCTTTTTTGTAAGGAATGCTTTTAGCATGGCTTCCACTGGAATGTATACCTTGAATTATAGAATAGGGGGGACAACGTCATGAAGATTTTACAGATAGACCCTATCAACTATTGTAACCTGGCTTGCCCATTGTGTGAAAGCAATAAGGATAATTATAAAGGTGAGAAAATGTCCATTGAAGACTACATAAATATCCTTTCGCAAGCCGAGGGTTTCGATGAACTGCATCTTTTTAACTGGGGTGAATCCTTTCTGCATCCTGACATAATACAAATGATAAAGCTAGGGAGCCAAGAAGGTTATAAGGTGAGTGTACATTCAAACCTTAATGTTTCTCCTAAACTGTTGCAAAGCGCTGTTGAAAACGGTCTGAACTTTTTATCTGCTTCGATTGATGGAGTCACACAGGAAACCTATGGCCGGTACAGGATAATGGGAGATTTGAATCTTGCATTGGAAAATATGGAGCTTCTTTCAAAGATGCAACATGATTTTCCTTTTTCTGTGCGTTGGCAATATATTGTGAATCGGTTTAACGAACATGAAATAGGTGAAGCAAGGGAATATGCTCATGAATTAGGCGTAGAATTCCTCCCCCTTCCTATTGGATTAGGGGACGACTTACCTGATAAGGAGCTCCCCAATCTTGAGAAACTTATCACAAGATGGACGGCAGTAAATAATATTTACGCTGTTAGAGAAGAATATGGAGGATTTTTTTTATCAGCTGCAGCTGATCCATGTTATTTTCTAGATAGTCAAGTAACAGTTAAGCCTAATCTCAATGTTTCACCGTGTTGCATGACTACGAAAGATGAATCGGATTTTGGGAATCTAAAGGATTCCACCCTTAATGAGATTATAAATGGGGAAAAATATCAAAGGGCCAGGAAGATTTTTGACCTAAATTCGGGGGAGGGAGCCAGTGAAGAGAAAATTGTGTGTGAAGATTGCTATGTTTATGATAATTATCTAAATAAGAAAAAAGGTATGCCTTTAGCATCTTTTTCCGAGAGTGATATAGAAAAATTAATTGCTAATGAAACAGTAGCAAAACTCCTCCATGCCTCTCAGGAGGATAGAATTAAGAAAAGGCTTGACAATTCCCTGAAGGCGTATGACATATTCAGTCGTAAGAATATGCCTGAGATGCCAAATATGCAATTCCTGCAATTTTGCAGTGAATTATTTTTTGATGAGAAAGAATTCTCAATGGTTGAGATGCCGGCATTCAACTTGTACGCTCTTGGAAGCTCGGGTCTTGGTATGGATAAGGCAGGTTCTGACCTGGAATTTATGAGCTACTCTTTGACAGAGACTCCTGGGCTTACTGATGTGTATTTGCCCAGTCTGGTTGGGATGGTATTGGCACTTGGCAGGAAAGTAGATCCCTATTGTGCAGCAAATATCTTTTGCGGTCGGGCAAATATCATACCTGAATCAACGTCTCTTGTCAACCATCTGGATTCAAAGTTGCTTCAGGAGTATGCTTATAATATCGGTGATGATATAGGTCTTATATGTGAGCCAGTATTTTGCGATTTGTTCGGTAGCATTCTTAATGGGAAGGAAAATGTAGCTAAAACCGCCAGAGGTAGCAAATTAAGAGTTTTTGAGCACTACTATCCTGAAGTTGCTTCTTCAGCAATATGCCTGGGTGAGTATAACATTAAGAATCGTTCTGAAAAACATTATAATCTGGCAAAAAGTTTGGTTTATTTAAATATGATGAATAATATGGAATCTATTCCTTTTGTTCTTAGAATTTGCAGATATCCTGAAAATGTGGACCTGTTGAATAATTTTAATGGAGAAGTAATGAAAGAGAAAATTCAGGATTATATCGAAGGGACCAAAGAGAAATTGTTAATCGAACACGGTATAAATGACCCCAGAAAGTACATTAACAATTACATTAAAAATGAATTAAAGGTGATATAGATGCAAAGTGGAAATAGGATTGGTTTGTTACTTGTAGGAGTAAACGGAGCGATTGGTTCTACAATTGTTGCTGGTATAGATTTATTGAATTCAGGCAAAAAAAACAGATATGGTTTACTCACGGAGTCTAAACTTGCTGGGAATACACTGGCTGAGGATTTAGATTTGCCAGATTTGGATGAATTTATTTTAGGTGGGTGGGATATTAAGGACTGTAAATTGGAAGAGGCCTTAAGAGAAAATTCTGTTTTGAAAGAACATGATATATCCAAAGTTTCTGATGAAAAGCTTAATAGCCATTTCGCCTTTTCCATTAACTCATGCGAGGATACAGAATTTGGTGAAAAAATAGGCAAAATCAGGAACGATATACGTCGTTTTAAGTCTGATAATAATTTATCAAAAGTTATTGTTGTCTGCTTATTGCCATCATCAAAAAATTTTGAAGGAGGTGAAATTTACGAGAATACTGATGCATTTAAAGATGCATGTAGAAAAGGCCATGAGCATATAACGCCTTCTATACAGTATGGAGCAGCTTCTGTTTTGGAAGGCTGTGCTTTTATAAATTATACACCTAATATTGCTAATGTACCAGCAGTTGTTAATATGGCTAAAGAAAACATGGTTCCTGTTGCGGGAAGGGATGGTAAAACTGGGCAGACGTATTTTAAGACCGCTATTGCTCCAGCTTTGAAACTCAGGGAACTTTTTGTTCAGGGATGGTATAGTACTAACATACTAGGAAATAATGATGGAAAAAATCTTGCAAACCCTGATAATTGCAAGTCAAAGATTGAGACCAAACAAAATGGTCTCAAAGAGATACTTGGTTATAATGTTCCTGACCACCAGGTCCACATCCATAACTACATGCCAAGAAAGGATAACAAAGAGGCTTGGGATAATATTGATTTTTGCGGTTTTTTGGAATATCCCATGCAGCTTAAAATGAATCTTTTGGCAAAAGATAGTATTCTTGCGTCTCCTACAATAATTGATATGGCACGTCTAATTACAATTCCCTTAAGAGAAGGGGAAGGAGGATTGTGTCATTACTTTTCAGTCTTTTTCAAGATGCCTGAAACAGAGGAGCAGGAAACATTTACCCAGGATCTATTCAGACAGAGGGACATGTTGTATCAATGGATAAAATCGAAAATGCACCAAAATGATGGATAAAAATATAGATGATAAGGTTTCGGAAATACTTGCATCCAGCGGATTTGAAGTTAGTGGGTTTTTGGGTAAAGGAGTTTGGTCCAGGGTTTATCTTGTAAACGAGCATAATAAGAAAAGAGCTTTAAAACTCCTTTTTCCAAGTCATTATAATGGTTCTTCATGCTTATTGACTAATGAGGGCATTTATGCTCCTGATAAGGAGCTTTATGGAAGATTTGCGACAGGTTTAGGTTCCAAGGAAGCAAACTATACTGATGGCTTCTTTTATAAGGAACATGTTCTCGTAAAGCGTTTGTTCGAACCCTCAGAGTTTTTATACTCTGAAAAATTAAATACTGTTTTTTTCACAATGCCCTATTACAAGGGCAGTACTCTACCGGATTTTGTGGATGGAGAAATTGACAGGAATATATGCAGAGTCCTTATGCAAAACATTGAAAAGGATTTGGACCATCTACACAGTAACAATATTCTGCATAGAGACCTATCAGAATCGAATGTTCTGGTGCTTGATAATCAGGAGGCAAGAGTCATTGATTTTAGTGTTGCAATCCATTGTGAAGGTGAATGTATTGCAAAGGCGCCGGCAACATCCAGAGAAGGAAGACCTTGGCTTGCACCAGAGTATGTTCATCCTCAAAGGGGTTTGACAAGGCAGTCGTTTGATTCGGATAAGTATGCCTTGGGTTATTTAAGAAATTATTTGGAGAGCTTTGTGAGGGGATAGTTATGGAACTGAATAGATGGCCGGTAATAGGGGAGAGCGACTATAAGGCTGTAAAAAGAGTTCTGGATTCTGGTGTACTATCTGGGAATAATTCTGCTGAAGTTACTGAATTGGAGAAGGAATTGGCTGAAAGGTTTAACCATAAGCATGTTGTTTGTACGGGTAGCGGAACGTTTAGTTTAATGCTAGCCTTAATGTCTCTTGACCTTCCTGAGGATGCGGAAATAATAGTACCTGCGTATACATTTGGAGCCACTGCAATGGCACCTGTTTTGCTTAATAAAAAGATCTCTTTTGCGGAGGTGGATGAAAATTATAATATTGATCCGCACAAAATTGAAAATGTTGTTTCCCACAAAACAAAAGTAATAGTTGTAGTTCATATGCACGGGCTACCGGCGGATATGGAGCAGATTATGGATTTAGCACAGAAACACAACTTTTATGTCATAGAGGATTGTGCCCAGGCCCATGGAGCTACATATAAAGGAAGATTTGTGGGGAACATAGGGATTTTCGGATGCTTTAGTTTGCAAAGCTCGAAGCACCTTGGTGCGGGTGAAGGTGGTTATCTTACAACGAACAGTAATGAACTGGCGGTTACGGCCCAAAAGTTTTCAAATTTCGGTATTGGTATTGATGGAGAAGGCCTGACTTCAGATGGTACATGTTATTTCAGGGTTCATGAGGAAATTGGTTGTATGTTCCGTATCCAGGAGATGACTGCTGCCTTGGCGAGAAACCGTGTAAGTGAATACAGTGACTATCTAATAAGGCTTCGGGAAAATATTGATATGCTATTTGAGGGGCTGAAAGATCTTTCTTTTATCATTTTACCCTGTGTTCCCTTGGACAGGAGCCATGTTTGGCATAAGATCAGAATAGGAGTTGATTTTGAAAGGATAAATCCTCATCTATCTTTTATAGAGCAAAGAACAAACCTTTTTGAGAAATTCCGGAAGCATAGCATTCCCGTAACCCTTTGGCAGGAGCCAGTCTTACCTTTGCACCCTGCTTTTAGGAGTGAAGGTGATTGGAGCAATTCATTTTCCCAGAAATTAATCGAAGGGTCGTTTATATTAATGGATGAAAATTATCCACTGGTTGCCCAAGACAAGGAAACGGTGTTACGTCTTATCAAGAGATTCAGAAAAGCGTGGGGTGAATTTTTGGTTGAAAACGCGAAAAAAAATTAGCGTAATTATGTTAACCCATAACAGGGAAATCCTGTCGAGGGTTGCATTGGAGAGTGTATTTAATCAGGATTATGACGGGGAGGTTGAAATTCTCATAGGGGCCGACAGATGCCCTTATGCAGATTCATTTCAAAACATGCCCAGAGGACCCAAAAGGAATCTGAAAATAATTCATTTCAACCATGATATAGATGGGGATATTTCTGTTCGTCTTGCGAAAATGAGGAATTATTGTTGTTCTGTGGCTGATTCTGATTACGTGGCTTTTCTTGATGATGATAACATCTACTTAACTTACCACCTCTCCTCCCTTGCTAATTGCCTTGAAAAGTACAATGCTGATGCAGTGCATGCATGGAGAAAGGTTATTGATAAGGATGGAAACCTCGTGGAACTTAATTATTTTCCATGGTCTACGAGTAATTTTGAAGAGGAGTACAATTATTTTTGTAAACAGGGTGTGATTCATCCCGGTGGTTCAGTCATAAGGGATACGCTCGTTTTGCCTGACGGTAATATTGGCATGGTTGATACAAGTTCATGGCTTTTTAAATTGAAGGTTTTTAACAGAATAAAATTCCCTGAGTACCGAAGTGAGCAGGATAAACAAAAGAACCACACAGAGGATGACCTTTTGCTGGTTAAAATTTTGAGGGAAAATCTTACTATTAAGTCAACAAAAATACCTTCTTTGGCCTATAGGCTTGGTGGGTATTCCAATGCTTAGTCTTTTTATTTAACTGCATTCAAAGACCTATGTTATTCAGAATAATAGGATTTTCTATAGCTTATTGTTGCTATTATTAACAGTATAATGAACCAAAATACCCCGCCTGCAATGAACAGGTTGAATATACCTATCAAATCTCCGGCATATCCCAATAGTGGATTCAATATAGCAATTGCTATTGAAGATAAAAAACTTATCTTTGAGAGTACCGTTGCTCTTTTTGCTGAATCCGTCATTTCATTTATTATGTGCTTTTTGGCAGGTTTTGCCAGACCAAAAAGTACTTCAAGCACAAATATGATTATAATATACACTATAACGCTTTTTATAAAACCTGTTAGAAATAAACCAATGGGGGGGATTAAGCCCAGGGCATAAATTATACCTCCTTTCCCCAGTACTTTATAGAATTCAGAATACAATCTTGAACCCAGGGAAGCTACAATCATAAACGCCAAAAAAAGCCACCCGAAAAGTGCAATACTAACATTATATTCAGCCAGGAATATCTGGGTAAACTGTAGGGAAGATTTAAACATAGCAGCCAACAGGGCAAAGAAAACTACAAGCCACAGAACCATTCTATTACTTTTTATAAATGAGAATGTTTCCATAAAATGCAGACCGTAATTCCTGTGTTTTTTCTTTTTATAGGGTGGCTCCTTCATTAATAAAACTAGTATTAGCGAAAATATGCTGACAAAAATCGTAAGGAAAATGGTTGTTCTTATGCTTGTTGCAGCAGCAATCATACTCCCCAGTGGAGCAGAAACCCCTCTCCCGAGCAGATAATAGGAATCGGCCCGCCCCTGCACTTTGGCGTATTGCTTTTCTTTTCCTAGGGCTTTCAGTGTGTCGTAAATAAACGCAGAATCCGCTCCGGAGAGGAAAGCCGTTTTTATTCCCGCAAATATATGGCACAATAGTATAAGAAAATACTGCTGGAAAGCAAAAAGAACCACCACCCAGATAATAAAGCCGATGTTGGATATTAACAATGCGTTTTTTCTCCCATGAAAATCGGAGAATACCCCGCTGGGAATCTCAAAAATAAATGTCGATGCCCATGCGACTGAACTGAGAAGCATAATCTGGAAAAGGGAAAAATCAAGATTAAGAAAATATACTTTAGTCATCGCCCCGAATAATAAGAACATATCAAGTGAGGTATAGGCGTAATACTTCCACACATTTGATGCCAGCTTCATACATTAAAGTTGATAAAAGGTAATTATAAATTTTTTCTTCTTGCTCTTTAATAAAGTAGAAATCCTCTTTCATTCATATTAAAAAAATTAGATAATGGGTTTCTATACATAGCATATAAATCTTTAGTACAATAAATTGAAGTGATGATGGAATCAAATATCGGGTTATGTTGGCAGTTGTTACAGGCACTTAAAAACTTGTAAATTTGGCAAACTCTGGATAATACACTTAGGGTTCGGAAAAAATCTAAGACTCAAATTTTCTCATTTTTTTATGAATGTCAATCTAGTGCACAGCACCTGCGTTTTAAAGCTTTCAATCATATATCTTTATTATATTTAAAGAAATTATAATTGTCTAATAGTCCAATAAATTTTTGGAAACTATTTTTTAAAAATAAGGAATACTATAACTATTCTATGAGGTTTTTCTGAACCCAGTCTATGTAAATATCTGACCTTTATAATAAGAACTTTCTGTGAATGGAAAAGGGCTCTGGTTATTCTTTTATAATTTTCGTTTCTAATAATATTTAATGATTCCTTTGAAATAGTTTATGGTCTGCTTTAAACCCTCATCCAATGGAACAGAAGGTGCCCAGTTAAGTTTTTTCTTCGCTATGCTTATATCGGGGCTCCTCTTTTTAGGGTCATCACAAGGAAGTTCATCGTAAGTCAAATTACTTCCGGGGAGCTTCTCAAGAACTTTGTAGGCAAGCTCATTTATTGTAAATTCATAGGGGTTTCCAAGATTAACCGGTCTAAAATCCATGTTACTCTCCATTAATCTTATTAAACCATCAATTAAGTCGGATATAAATTGAAAACTCCTGCTTTGACTTCCGTCACCATATATGGTAATGTCCTCCTTTTGTAAAGCCTGCATAATGAAATTTGATATTACTCTACCATCGTCAGGGCGCATGTTTGGTCCATATGTGTTAAAAATTCTGGCAATCTTAACATTCACTCCATATTCCCGATAATAATCTGCACAGAGTGTTTCTGCTGCTCTCTTTCCTTCATCATAACAACTCCTATTTCCTATGGGATTAACGTTCCCCCAGTATGTTTCATCCTGTGGATTAATTTTTGGGTCTCCATAAACCTCAGAAGTTGAAGCTTGTAATATCTTTGCTTTAGTTTTTAAGGCAAGTTCCAGCATATTTAAGGTTCCAAGTATTGCAGTTTTTGTAGTTTCCACAGGATTCCGCTGATAATGGATTGGTGAGGCGGGGCACGCCAGGTTGTAAATTTCATCTACCTGAACCCATAAGGGCATGGTTATATCATGAAGCATGAAGGTAAGTTTTGGATTTTTTTCAAGTTCATATATATTTTGTTTATTACCTGTGAATAAGTTATCTATGATAATAATCTCATGACCTTCATCAAGTAATCTCTTGGCCAAATGGCTCCCTATAAAGCCTGCGCCTCCGGTTATTAGTATTTTTTTCATCTTTAATAAGTGAATGTTCTTATTTATATATGTATTCTTTCTATAATTGAAAAACTTTCAATCACCCTGAATAAACACACCTCATGGCTAGATTTTTTTATTAGGAACCAATCTTCGTTTAATAAATCCCATTTTTTCAGCATGCATTGACAAGATTTAAAAATCATGGCGTCTACAGTAAGTGTGAGTAATACATAATCCGAGGTACTCTCTAAAATGAGCGCAAACTTAAGCCTTACATGGAAAAGGCAGAAGAATTCTTGGAAAGAGAGGAGAAGCGGCTCCTATCAAAGTACCAGTGCAGTTCGATTTCTGAAGTCATTGCTTATTTACAAGAGCAACTGAGGCGATAAAAAAGAGTCCCCATTTTGGTCGAAGTCTCCTCGGCGACGGGCGGGGCTAGTAATAGTCTCGTGACATGTGAGGACTCATTTTTTGAGTTCTCGCACGAGACCTTTTCTCTTGGCCAAATTTAAGGGGTAGTCAGAAGGCCCTGTTCACACCCAGAAAATTAACTTTTTTTAAGGAATTATTGCAAATTCTGTTAATTAATTGTATTACACCATCCGAGTTCAGCCTATCTTCCAGGGCAAACTTTGCCCTGTCATGCTTAACAAGATCGAGTGCATGGACTGCATACCTGAAGCAGGCGATACTTTTTGTGAGAATTTGGTATTTACTTTTTTGAATCTTTTACTTTCTTTAAATCAAAGTGCTCTGCCAGAGTCTTAATGACTTCATTAAATTCAATCAATTCTTTCAAAAGAGGAAGCATATCTTCTTCCCATTTATTATGGAGTTTCTTTGCCTTATTGAACATCTTCTCAATATCAAATTC
>JBNJGV010000021.1:0-21405 GCA_051819785.1 Nanobdellota archaeon
TGTAAACGGCTGAATATGAGCCAGGCTGAGCTTGATTTATATTTATGGCATATAAAGACAGGAGAAGTTCTTAAATAAAAAATCAAATGAATAACTCAAATGAATAAATCAATCACTAAATTAATCAAAGTTTCGCCTCACTTCGTTCGTCAAGCCCACACCTTCCAACTCAAAACTCACAACTCAAAACTGATCTCTCAAAACTCACAACTGACCGCTCACAACTCACAACTGACTGCTCACAACTCACAACTGACTGCTCATAACTCAAAACTGACAACTCACAACTGATTTCTCAAAACTGTTTAGCACCATGCGTTTTTACTTAGAATTTTCGTTGCGTAATCTTTAAATCCCTTTTGCTTGTCTTGCTTTCTCATATAATTAATAGCTAATGGGGTTGTTGCAGGAGATTTCCACGATTTAATGGGCTTTAGCTCTTTTCGCCTGAAAAAGTCAGTTTTAACTAAGAAATTAATATCACCCTGCACTGGCTGAAAATATATATAATTCCCTTTTATATCAATAGGCATCTGCAATCCATGCTTTTTTAGCATTGACCAGCTGCGATATGGATTGGGGTAATAATTGAAATTTTTATTTAAATATGTTATTTCATGGTTTTTTATGCCTTTAAGTTGGAAGCCTTCAATCATCACATTTTTATTAAGTTCGCTGTCAAAAGCTGCCATTCCCCCCTTTTGCGGATTTTCAGGATTGTTTGAGACTATCTCCATAATCATGCCGTAGCCTTCTTTAGCCCTTCTTGAGGAAAATGCCAGGCTATCAAAATCTATGCTGCCTGTAAGATATTCAAGATCTTCTATATTAAATGAAATTTTATTATCCATACCCTTTAATACTTCACCGAATTCTTCACTTTTTAGATACTGCCTTCCTAGCTCGCTGTTAATATAAAAAATCTCATCATCAAGGGTTTGTTGCATAACCATCTGGCCATGATTGTGCAACCGTTTAGGTGTGGTTTTATCATAAAAAAATGAGCCGTTTTCAATATTTATTCCATGATACGATCTTTGAATCATAAACATAATGTTTTCGCGCTTAAAACCAAAGCAATTGTTATCGAGAAATTCATTGATTATCTTTTCTGCTGTATCTTCATTCAAAACAATTAGCATCTTCTGGCGCTGAAGCACTCTTTCAGGATTATAATTATACTTTTTCGCCAGATTATAAATATCAAAACTGAACTGCAGCATATGCCTCGTTCCAAGTGTCAATGAAAACAATGTTGTAGGCTTGCATCCTGCTTGCTCAATCACTGTAGCATTTGACACATATCTTTCCTTTTCTTCTCCCATTAACCTTGAAATTTTATCAACTGAAAGATCTTTTGAAATATTTATTAGGTATTTAGTGCCCAGGCCGAGCCTAGTCGCTTCACCTGCGCAGGTGTGTTCAGAAAAAAACCTGCCTGACATAATCATCTCCACAGCTCTTTCATGATCATTTTCGCTTATTAATTTATTATCAAGAAAAGAAATATCTTTTGGCTCCTCAATAGAATTTATATTTTGATAGGCATTAATCTCGGCTTCCCTTTGCTTAAGCTCTTTTATTGAGGCCCCCATCCCACTAAGGGAATCCCTGGCTATATTCAGGCAATAATTGATATATGTGTCGTGGCACTTAAAATTCGCTTCCATTTTTAGATTAGTGTATTAGTTGGATGTAGGTTACTTGGTTAATTTATAAATTTTTTTGCCCGGAAAATAACTGAAAATCAGAGGATTTCGACATAAATCCTTAACTAAAGCGCTATTAAAACTTTAACTTTTGTTGCATTTTCTTTTTTTTGACACAAAATTAATGCAAATAAGAAAATCGAGACATAAAAACAATTTACTATTTTTTATTATAGTATATTAAGTAAGTTAAGATGTGTATAAAGCTAAAGTGTGTATGTAAAAGCAAAGATTATTTTATGAAATTTATTGAAAATTCAGTTATAGTTAATATTAATTTTAAATAACACTAAAGCCCTGTAGGAATATCCACAAATTCTGTTTCAACACCGAATTCTTTTTCAATAATCTTTGCCAGCTCTCTTACACCAACGATTTCAGTGGCATGATGGCCGCCGAATATAACATTAACCTCTGCATCCAGGGCATCCATATAAAAGTCTGTTTCCTCTCCTGTAATATACAAATCAATATCATGCTCAAGCGCTTCTTTAAAAGCCTTTAGGCCCCCGCCACCACTACACACAGCGATTTTATTTATAGCGCTTTTGCCCAGCTTTAGAGTTTTAGATTCTGTGTTAAGGTCTTTATCCATAGCATCTTTAATCTTTTCAAGATTAGTCTCTTTGCTTAATTTACCTACATAGCCTATTTTTGTTCCGTTTATTTCAAAAAATTCATCAGTTATCTCTGCGCCAAGAATCCTTAGTATAACTGAATTATTCCCTGCTACTTTATGTTTATCTAGGGGAAGATGCGCAGCGTAAAGATTCATATTATTCTTATATAAAACATCCAGGCGTTTTTTCATAAAATGAGTAATAGAAGGATTAGACCCTGCCCAAAACAAGCCATGATGAACGACTACCATATCTCCTTTTAACTCTGCAGCCTTTTCAAAAGGCTTGATGCCACTGTCGACCATGAAAACAATCTTTTCCACATCTTGCTTGCCTTCAAACTGCAAGCCGTTGAATGAAGCATCTTTAATCTCCTTAACTTCCAAATATTCATCAAGGAATTTTGTGATTTCTTTACGACTGACCATATTATATACAGGATTAATTCATATATAAAAAATTTGCTTTTCTTTTTGTAAGTAGATACCCAAAGCCTTTGCAAAAAAAATTATGCAATGGTCGAAATGCTGATTGCCGAAATAAGTAATGTAAACAGCATATTTCCAACCAAAAGAGGCGGCAATATTTGTTTGGCGTTGCATTTACATAATCCAAGAGAGACAGTTAAAATATCATTAGGGAGAGGCGCTATTGTCGCGTATACAAGGACAACAATCGGTATCAACCAGCTGGGTTGCTTTTCCATCCATCTTGAAAAATGATCAGTCAGCCTTTTAAGAGGGCCTGACAAGGTTTCCCTGCCCTTTAAACCCAAAAGGTAGAACAATGTATCGCCTATAGTAATTCCCAAACCACCAAAAACAGCAATCAAAAATGGATTTGCTCCACCAAGGCTCACCATAATAACTGTTAAAATAAACGAATATGCAGTAAAAAACGAAACACCGCCAAACGCGCCGACAAGAAAAACCAACAAGTAACTATTTTTTACCCCAATAAACTCAACAAAGCCCGAAGCGCCTATAAGGTGAAAAATCAAAGTAAATGCAACAATTATAAGCAATAAAGAAATAAAAGCAATATGCTTTTTTATAATTTTGATTCTCATTAGACAATGTATACAAGCAAAATATATAAAATCTTGCAAAATATTTTGCATGCCTTGCCCGGGTAAAACACTAAAACTATTTGCTGAAAACCTCGAAGGTTATTCAATAAAAATAAAGCTTATCTTCACTCATTACCCCTTTGCACAACTCAACAGGCCGCCAGTCATCTGTAATCAAGTGCGCCTGAAGCCATCCTGAAAGTTCACTTGCATTGCCTATTGTTGCTGAAAGCCCTACCAGTTGTATGTTTTGCAGCATCATCCTTAATAGGGTTATTAATATCTCCAAAGTTGGGCCCCTGCCAGGATCATTAAGAAGATGAATCTCATCAATAATAACCGTTTTCACTTGTCTTAGCCATGGGCAATGATGCCTTATAAGAGAATCTAATTTTTCACTTGTGGTGATTATAATATCCTTGTCGGCAAGAGATTTATCCTTTGAATCATGATCTCCTATAGCCATTGCTGTCTTGAATTTATTATACCGGGTTTTAAAATGCCTGTATTTTTCTGTTGCAAGCGCCTTGAGTGGCACAATATATATTGCTTTGCCCTTATTATTATAAAGATTATTAAGCATAGCTAACTCAGCTATTAATGTTTTTCCTGATGCAGTCGGAGTGCAAATCAATTGGCTTTCTCCGTTTAATAATCCCTTATCAAAACTTTTTTCCTGCGCAGGTCTCAATTCAGAAATTTCTTCGGCCAAACCTTTGAACAACTCAGGGTGAAGCTTTCCTTCAAGAGCTTTGAACTTCATAAACAGCCAAAAAATCTTTTATTTTAAATAATTATGGGGTCGGCGGAAAGCAAGATAACCTATTAAGGATAAAACAAAAATTGCAAAGCATACAAATGCAGGATTAACCTGTATTGAGCTGTTTTCAAGAACAGCAATCGCTTGGTCTACAGAGCCTTTAAACTCACATTTTTTGCCGTTGCTCCCTATAGACCTTGCATTTATTATAACTGAATAATCGCCTTTGTCCAGTCTTTCTATTTTTGTGTAATACCCTGTTGTCGGGCCCTTATATTTAAGCTGCTTAGTTAATATTGTATTGTTTGCTTCATCTTTTATTACAGCCTCTACATGGGCAGGAGGACCGCAAAGCTTTGAATCAGTTTTATTTATTATTCCCGGTAGATAATTATTAGTAAAGGTTGACTTAACTTTTGCTGAAATCTTCAATGTTTCATTTTGAAGTATTATTTGTTTTTCAAAGGAAGGCTCAATCATCAACCCTTTTACATCACCTGCGGCATCATGATAAATTGACCCGAAAATCTTTACAAGCTTTAATTCTCTGGCAGGGGCATAATTATACTTTCCACAATTTCCTGATTTTTGGGATAATTTCACAATCCTCTGAAGCAGCCTTTCAGCCTGACTTCCTGGATATATCTCATCACCATAACCAATTGTGTAGATACATATTCCGTTTTCAATAAGTTCTTTAGCTTTATTGAGGATACTATCAGGCTTACCTTCATCCCATGGCTGCCCATCAGTAAGAAAAACAATCACTTCACCATTATTTTTTTCATCTTCACGCTCATTATACAACTCATGAGCTTTTTCAAGCGCCGGAATATATCTTGTTGAGCCGCCAGTATTCAGTGAGCTAATCTTTTTTTTCAGTAAATCCCTGTTATCTGTAAAAATCTGACCTATAAATGAATAATCTGAAAATTTTATAAGCCCAACCCTGTCACCTGGGTAGACCATATTTATTAAGTGATTTCCTGCTCTTTTAAGATTTTCAACCTTTTGGCCGTACATGCTGGCTGAGCTGTCAATAACCATCATTAAATCAATTGGTTGCTTATATTCGAGCTTAAAATTTCCAAAAGTAATATCTTTTTCTTGCTTATGAGCTGACCCCCGCATTCTTGTTGAAAGATTATCAAAGTACCGGAAATTATTTATTGTTTTAAATGTTTTATTAAATGTCTCACCGGGCAGCAGAACTCCGCTATGGAATTGGCCAGTAAAATAATTAACTCCTGAAGTTACAGTGTGAGGCTTTTCACCGACGTTTTTCCAGATAACTGTTGTACCCTTGTCAACACTTATATTCTGTGGAATAAAGGCATAGTCAGTTATCAAAACCTTTATAGCGTTTTTTTCTCCTCTATCAAAAAGATACTTGGCTATATCATGACAACTTTGTGTGCTGCATTTTCTAAAACCCTTGAATTTTTCCACTACCAATTCCCCTAACCTGTAACTACCTGAATAGCTACAGGCGCCAACGCTGTCAAGTTTTGCCTTAATTGTCGCATTGAACGCGCCGATAGGGATATTATTGGCTCTGAGAATATAATTGCCCTTTTCCTTATTATAAACCATATTATATGTTTTTTTAACCTGGCCGTTTTCCAGTATCAATTTAACATCAGCCTTGGGCACACAATACTTTTTAGAATTTATACTAAAACTACCTGGTATATTGAGTTTGTTTATGCTTGAATGAAGGTTTGCTTTAACAATGAATTCCTCTTCGCTGGTTAATCTCAGACTATTTACACTTGCATCTATATTGATTTTTGGATTCTCGTTATAGACTTGTTTGTATAGCCTTCCTAATACTTGAGCCAATGTGTCTATGCTGCTGGGTGAATAAAAATAGGATCCGCATCCTGTGGCTGTGTTGGAAATTTCAGCCATTTTTTTCAATGTTTTTTCTGCTTTACTTTTAGGGGTAATTTCGCTACCATATCCAATTGTATTAATACAGACACCTTCATTAGCCAAACGGCGGACAGCATCATAAATTTGAGAAGGGTCCTCAGCGGGCTCACCATCACTGATAAATATGCTCATCCATTTATTGAACTCATTTCCTTTTGAAAGAAAATTATAATAAGCTCTGGTAAGAGCAGGAACATATTTAGTAGAGTAACCTACTCGCACATCATCAATGCTCTTTTTAATAACCTCTTCATCTGAACTAAATGGCTGGGCAAGGACAGAAGAATTATCAAAAGTAATCAAAGAAGTCCTGTCATATTCTTTCATTTGAGATAATAATTTAATTGAGGCCTTTTTAGCCATTTCAAGTTTATTACCTTTCATTGATTTAGACTGGTCCAAAAGAAGAGCAAGATCAATACCTACCTCATTCATCAAGCGAGGGTCTGTAGTCATATATTCTCTGGTATTTTGGCAAGTGGGATTTTTGCATAAATCAGAACTTGATAGCTTCTGAATATTGTTTGTCGAGTCAGTGCTCTTGCATGAGTATGGAACACCATAACAATGCGTTGAATAGCCAATACCAAAACAATTACATCTTTGCTCAGCAGTTACTTTCTCCTTTGGAAAAACTAGCCATACTAAAAGTATGATTAAAAACACAGCAGCAACATACCTAAAAACCGGCCCTTTTTTGGCTGAATTACTGACTGGTAAATTCATATAGGCAAGGATTAAAACCACAATTACAGGAATAAGAATAATGGGTATAAGATATTCTATTTTTGTGGTTTGTTTTTTTTGGATTTTCTTTTTTTCAACCTCATCAGCCAGTGTTATCACTGATATTTTGTTTGCGCAATAATCTTCAATTTCTTGTTGGGTTTTGTACCCTATGCTTATATTATCTCTTACAGAATCAAAATGCCAGCCTATCAGAGGGTCTTCAGAGATTATTTTATAATTTTTATCTTTAAAATAGATATCATTAATATGAACTGCCATGCATTTTGGAATGTTTAGGTATACATTCACATCATTCATATTATATCTAGGCTTCAGGGTAACTTCCCCTGTTCTGAGTAGGCCATTATGCTGCCCAGTCACGCCAAACAATTCACTTGTCTTATTTTGAATATCAAACAGCTTTTCCATCTGTATATCATTAGGAGAATCAAACCTGATTTCGGTTTCTATACGCTTTAAGTCATCTTTGGTTATTGGTTTATCAATATAATATGAAATTGATTTAATTTCTTCAGGCATAATGCTTTTTGAGAAAAATTCAAGCACCAAAGGATCAGAGTCAAGTATGTTATAATCATTTGATGTTTTTATCTGGCTTATGTCTCCTGCAAGGTCTAAGGGTATAATCTGGTTAATCCTAACATTAGAAAGCTCCAGTGGTTTTGTGTTTTGTATAAGCAAAGTAACTAATGTCCCTTTGCCTTTAGGGCGTAATTCTCTAACCACTGAAAGCCTTTCGTTTTTATAAATCTGCCTGAGCATATCTTTTAAATCATCCTTACTTGGCGGGGTTAATGTTCTCTCTCTTTTGAAAAAATCTTTTATTTCATGAAAAAAACTTTTTTTGCCTTCAACATAAAAATTAACCTTTTCTGAAACCTCCCAATTATTTTCCTGTTGTCTTCGGCAATTGATTTTGATAGTGTTTTTTCCAAAGTCTGGTTCAATAAAAAACCGCTCAAGGATTATTTTATGTTGATTGCCATTATTCAGAGTGTATGAGCACACACTGGGAGCATTAGTTGAGTAATTGACTAAAATATCTCTTTTCTCATAATTTTTAGTGATCGGGCTGTGAATCTCTAAATCAAGTTCAATTGAAGAAGTATCGTGATAGATTCTGTTAGCAACATTTGAGACCGAAAATCCCTGCTCTTTAGCAGAATAAAACCTGCCGCATTCACGCAGCCTGTTGGACATATCTGCGAAATTTTCGAGAGCATTTTCATTTTTTTCTCCTGAATCTAAGCCTAATGAATAAATACATGCCTTTTGCCTTATCAGCTCTTCCATATCTGCATATGGGTTTGTTGCATTCTTTTTTTCAATCATACCATCGCCGATTAGAACTACTTTTCTTATTGACTCAGGATCAGTTTTATCAAAAACCTCCAGTATTTTTTTTATTGCTCCTTTATAGTTTGTCTCTTTTTGAGACATGGCAGAATTAAGTCCTTTAATACTATTAAGCGTTTTTTGCTTATCATTTTCAAAAGAGCTAAGAATATTGCTCTTTTCTGCAAATGTGATAACAGCAACATTAACATCATTGGGTAGTATTTCTATAGTATCAATAGCTGCCCTTTTTGCTCTGATAAACTGGTCCCCTTTCATTGATGAGGATATATCTATTGCCAAAATAATATTAATATTGGATTGCCCTGAAGAGCTATCAGGTGTATTTTTATTAATCTTTAAACAATTATATTTTAGGCCCAGACACTTGCTATTGTCTTTTATTCCTATACATTTGCAATATCCTAAATTTTCTTCATTGTCGATTTTGATTTCTTTTGGCAGTAAAACTAGCCCAATCACTACTATTAATATCAAAAAAACAAACCAGTTTTTGTCTTTCATAAATCCCCCTTTTTAACAAATTTATAAAATATGCAGGTTTATTAGTATTAAAATATTGCGAAAAAATCGATTCAGAACCACAAGGAAATAAAAAAAATTACTTTAACAATTTTTACACAAAAAGAATAATAAATTTATTGAAAATCTCGGAAGAGAGTCTATCGAAAACTTAACAGTTTTCTCGGACCCTGATTATTCCATTATGTATCTAAAATTAAAAATTAGTGGAATAATCAGATTTGAATAGGGGTAAAATACCCCGCCTAAAGCCGGGGATAACAAAAATTCATCGAATTTTTGGTTCAAGAAATGGAAACATTTCTTTGTAGCCGTTTTGCGTCGATTTTTTCTTATGTTAAATCAATATTTTTTTCTTTTTTAAGATATTCCAGAAACTCTTCAGCTTCATTAAACCTGAGAATTTCCTCGCTTTCAGCATCATTTGCAACACATTCTTCAGGGTCGTATTCTGCGCAGATTCTTGGTCTCTTATTATATATCGTGCAAAGATTATTTTCCCCTAAAGCCTTACAAGGTGTAATAAATTCAACATACCACGATTCTTCATCTTCTGACTCTTCATCATCATCTTCAGTGACGAAAACATGCACATTTTTGTGCAAAAGATACCAATAAATATCTTCATAATCAGATTTTGAATCAGGAGTGTCAATTTCAAGAGCAATATGTTTACAACACTTTCCGCAATTTTTGCATTCTGCCATTCCAATAACGCACAAAAGGGTATTTAATAAAATTAACTAATTTGTAAATAAAAAAACTCTAAGATCTTTACCCTTTAATTAAAATTTTTAACAAATTGTTTTATTTTTTCACAGGCGTCATCAATAGTTAAGCCAGTAGTATCAACAACAAGTTCATAATTGCTCATATCAAGAAAATCAAATCCATAAAAATTTATGAATCTATCTCTGTCAGACTCTTGTCTTTTTTGCATCAGTTCAAAAGCATCTTGTGTAGATTCAAAATTCTCCTCATTTCTTTTTTGACCGACACGCCTTTCTGCTCGTATATTCGGGTCAGCATCAACAAATATTTTTACAGCATCAGGTATAAAATGAGGGGCAAGCCTTGAATCTATTATGAAATTATCTTTTTCTTTGCCTAATTTTCTTTGCTTATTATCAATTTGCTGATCAATACTTTTGTCCTCGGATTCTAGTTTACTTAGCTCCTGGATTGTTATATTTTTTTCATTAGCGATCTGTCTTTGCAAATCTCCCATAGAATAATACTTGTAGCCTAATTCTTCTGCAAGCTTTTTTGCGATTGAGCTTTTTCCCGAAGCAGGAGTTCCTGATATACTGATTTTCATAAGACTGGTTTTTTGAGTTTATTTATTAAGTTTTTTGAATAATCATTGTTACTTATGAGTAAAGAAATATACAAAGATTTAAATATTAGGAAAATACACCACTAAATAAGAATAACACAGTAATTTGTTAGGAGGTAATAAGATGTCAATTGATTCAAAGTTTTTAAACAAGCTTAAGGCTTTTAATATTAATAGTTATGAAGCAAAAATCTGGACTGCGCTTCTTTCAAGAGGAGTGTCAACAGCAGGAGAACTTTCTGATATAGCAAATGTTCCAAGATCAAGGGCATATGATGTTCTTGAAAGTCTTGAAAGAAAAGGGTTTATCGTTATGAAACTGGGTAAACCTATAAAATATATAGCTGTTCCACCTGAAGAAGTCGTAGAAAGAGTAAAAAATAACTATACACATGAAGCTGAAGAAAAAATATCTGCAGTAGATGACCTGAAAGAAGATGATGTTTTAGAAGAGCTCGATATGCTCTATAACCATGGCGTAGAATTAGTTGAGCCTACAGATGTTTCAGGAAGCCTGAAAGACAGGAACAGCATGTATGATAATTTAAATATGTTAATAAAAAAAGCACGAGAATCAATAATTATTATGACAACTCCTGAAGGATTAATAAGAAAGGCTGACTCTTTGAAAAAAAATCTTGAAAAAGCAAAAGAAAGGGGTGTTGACATAAGGATTGCTGCGCCACTTGAAGAACACGCTCAAAGCGCGGCTGAAAAGCTAGGTCAAGTAGCCCAGGTACGCCACATAGACAACATAAGAAGTAGATTCGCAATACTTGATGGAAAACAAGCTGTATTCAGCTTGCTCGATGATCAAAACACTCAATCAGATTTTGATGCAGGAGTATGGGTAAATACTGAATTTTTTGCCTCCACTATGCAGAATATGTTTGAGTATATCTGGGAAAACGAGACAAAAGAACTGGAAATTCAAAGGTAATGCTTTATCTTTTGTAAATTTTTAAATATATTTTACTCATTATGAATAAAAAATATATATTGTATCAGAAGATTTCTCTTCTTTTAAGTTTAAAGAATTTTGCCCGGAATCTTCTTACTTTTTCCCAGGATACGCAGGAATTTCTTAAAGAGCTATTCATCTGACTTTACTGCCGTTGTCCATTTCAATGCTTAAGAGCTCTTTGTCTGTCTTAAGAGGTTTTTCTTTTAACAAAATCTGTGAATCCTTTACCTGAATTGAGTATTTAATAAATTCTTTAAAACTGATTTTGCTTTCTGAGTTTTCATGGGCTTCAATATAGACTCTTTCACCCGGCTCGCTTTTTTCTGGCTCAACTACTTTCACATTTTCCCCGTCATCAGCAGCTAAAAGCATGCCCTCGCTTTTTTCACCTCTTAGTTTTGCTTTTTCCAGGTTACTTACAATCACTATCTTTTTCCCTGTCAACTCTTCTGGCTTATAAAATGGCTTTAAGCCTGCGACAATTTGCCTTTTCTCATCACCCAAATCCACTTGAACAAGCAATAATTTATCAGCATCAGGATGAGGCTTAACATCAAGGATTTTAGCAACCTTTAGGTTAAAGGGCATTTCTTCGTGTTTTTTAATTACATCATCCTCGAGCTTTTCAAGCAACATTTCAGGGTTTTCCAAGGTAAAGTCAGTTTTCCATTCAAGGCTATTAAAATCCAGATTCTCTTCATTTAACTGCGCTTCAATCCTTGAGGAAAAATGAGGCATAACTGGCTTTAAAGCAACAGTAATCGCCCTTACAATATTCAGGCATGTATTAAGAACTTTTTCGACTGATTCTCTGTTTTCCTTTACATTTTTCCAGGGCTCATTTTCCTGGAAATACCTGTTTCCTATTGCGCTTAGATTAAGAATTTCATTCATTGCTGCCTTGAAATTAAATTCCATATAAGCAGATTTAATGTTTTCAATTGATTCATTTATTTTTTCAAGCTTTTTTCCTTCTTTTGCAATCTTGCCATCAAAGTGCTTATTAGAAAAACTAATAACCCTATAACAGAAATTTCCAATATTCGCTAAGAGCTCATTATTTATCTTTGCCTTGAATTCTTCTTCATTAAAGTCAACATCTGAAAGCTTTTTTGAAAGCATCCTTGCAAAATAATACCTTAAATGCTCAGGGTCATTACCATTATCAAGATATTCACGGGCATTGATAAAAGTCCCCCTGCTCTTGCTCATCTTCTCGCCATTGATAGTGAGAAAACCATTCACAACAATATCTTCAGGGAGATTCAATTCAGCTGCCATCAAAACAGCAGGCCAGAAAAGGAAATGGAAATATATTATGTCTTTTCCTATAAAATGAATTATCCTGCAATCATTATTTGCCCAATAGTGCTCGATTGCATCTTTTTTGCCATTCTTTTGCAGGTAATGCTGGGAGCTTGAAATATAACCAATAGGTGCGTCCCACCAGACGTAATAATATAAATCATCTTCACCAGGAATGTTAAAGCCAAAATAAGGCGCATCCCTTGTTATATCCCAGTCTTCAAGACCTGAGTCTATCCAGTACCTGACAGAATTTACAACTTCCTTTTGCAGATTTTTATTATTTTCAAGCCACTCTCTCAGTTTTTCTGAAAAAGCTGTGAGCTTAAAAAAATAATGATTAGAAGTCTTTGTAATTGGCGTTTTCCCACAGGTTGAGCAAAAAGGATTTATCAGCTCTGTTGGATTATAGCTTGTCCCGCACTTTTCACACACATCACCATATTGCTCATCTGCGCCGCATTTTGGGCATTTTCCCTTTACGTATCTATCGGGCAAGAATCTCTTGCAGCTCTCACAATATAATTGCTCTACATCTTTTTTGTATATATAACCCTTATCCTTCGCAATTTTAAATAGTTTATCTGAATAGTGGTTATTTTCCTCTGAGTGAGTAGTGTAGTACTCATCAAACTCAACTTTAAAATCTTTAAAATCCCTCACGTGCTGCTTATACATATCACTTACCAGCTTTTCAGGTGTTATGCCCTGCTTTTCAGCATTTATTTGTATTGGCGCGCCGTGAGTGTCATCAGCGCAAACATAAGCTGCATCTTCTCCAAGTAATTTAAGAAAGCGAGTATAAATATCTGTCTGGATATAGCCTACTAAATGCCCTAAATGAAGCGAGCCGTTTGCATAAAGCAAAGCGCATGTTATTAATGTTCTTTTTTGCATCAGTACTTGGTAATACAGGGGGTTTAAATAAATTATGCTATGTAAAGCTTCTTTTATTAAAGTTAAATTATTATATAAGAAATGCGTAACATCGAGATATGCAAAAAAATGAACTTATCAAAGAGCTTGAAAGTGAGTTTTCAAGATTAAAAAAAAAGCACCATCTCAATGTAACTTTAAAGGAGCTTGATGAAGTATTCGGCATTAAAGATTATTTTTTAAGGCAGGGCTTTATTAGCCCGGAAATCATAAAGCATATTGCAGCGAGGAATGTTGAAATCTTTAATAGCTGGATGAACTATATACATAACCTTATTATGCCGACACCCCAAAACATGGTAAGTAACGCTGAAAGCCAGATCTTTACAGAAAAAGAAAAAGAAGAATTTATTGAATTTATGAATAAAGTTATGGCGCATACTTCTAAGAATACAGTATATCTATTAAATCAGAATAAGGAAAAGCAGGCAGAATTTATTGAGGAGTCTTACCACTTCTGGATTGATAAGGTACGCCCTGAGTTAGTAATGATTATGGAGAAAATTAATGCCTACTGGGAGAATAAAGCTTAAAATACGCTGATTCCCTCAAGGGCATCTTTTATAATCTCTTTGCAACTTGTAATCAATTCGTTCTTTTCTGCATGAGCCTTGTCAATCTGCTCAAGCCTGTCTATTATCTGCATAAATATTCTTATAAGGTCTCCTTCTAAGAAATTAGTGTTTTTCAGTATCTCTATAAAACTTTTATTCTCCATTGCCGGCCTGATTATAGCTGTCATCTTAGGAATGTTATTAACCCATTTTTCACCAGGAAACAACTGCGCAAGCTCGTTTTTCAGCTGGTACACTTGCTTGTCAGCAAACTTTTTGTAAAACCTTGAAGCTTTCTTTTCTTCATATACAAGGCTTGCCAAAACAAGCAAAAGCGAATAGGCATCAAGTTTTATATCACTAAAGAACAATTCAGAAATCTGAAGCTCATTAGAAAAAATCTTTGTTGTAAACTTACCCTTTTCAGTTAATTTATTTTCGTTTATATACCCTTTTTTTTCAAGTAATTTGACTACCTTTTTATACCTGGCTCTAATTGAATTAAGCATGTTTATATCATCAATCTGGCCTTTCAATTCCTGAAATGTATAAAGGTTCATCTTAAGGATTTTTTCAATCTCTTCAGCAGAATGGATGTCCAGCATATTAAGGATAGTGTTATATGAAAGCCTGAACTGTGAATTGATTGGCATGACATCCTCTTTTGTAAACTCACAAATTTTAGAGATATCGTCATTGGGCTGTATTACCGAAACACTCAAGCCTTTCTCATCAATTCCTCTTCTTCCTGCTCTTCCTGAAATCTGGAAAAATTCTTTTGAATTAAGATATCTAAAGCCTTCATTTGTGAACTTTTTAAGTGAATCAAAGCATACGCTTTTTGCAGGCATATTTACACCTAATGCGAAAGTCTCGGTTGTAAATAAAATCTTAACAAGGCCTTTTGAAAACAATTTTTCCACAATATGCTTTGCGTCAGGCACTAAGCCTGCGTGGTGAAAAGCAATTCCTTTGGATAAACATTTTTTCAGCGTAACAGTTGAGCGCAGAGCTAAGACTTCCTTAGTTAAATTCCTGAAATACTCAGCAGTATCTTTAGCAACCTGATTTTTTTCTTCGCGCGTCAGAAAATCCTGCTTTCTTGCGAGGTTAAGCGCGTAATCCTGGGTTTTCATCCTGCTGAAAACAAAATATAAACAAGGTGTCCAGTCATCTTTAATATCTCTTATCAAATCCCTGTAATCAGCCCTCACAGGTTTAGTCCTTTTTCTTTTTTTGCCATACAGGCTCTCATAGCGTGGATAAGAATCAAGATCTTTTTTATTCTTTAAGTCATCAATAGTGCAAATTCCAAGCTGAGCTTCAAAAAACTTTATTTCAAGAGGAACTGAGCGCTTATGATGCTCGATTACATCCACATTATGATTTTTAATTTTTTTAACCCAGTTTGCAAATTCATCTGCATTGGGTATCGTTGCAGAAAGGAATAAAAATCTCGTATCATCACTGCTAAATATAATTGACTCCTCCCAGACATGACCTCTTTCAATATCTCCAATATAATGTATTTCGTCCATTATGCAATAAGCAACATCATCAAGAATAGGGTCAGAAATTATCGCCATATTCCTGTATACCTCTGTTGTCATAATCAAAACCTGAGCGTTAGAATTAATCACTATATCGCCTGTTATTAATCCAATATTCTCTTCTCCGTAGCTTTCAGAGAAATCTTTATATTTTTGATTTGATAAAGCCTTAATAGGAGCAGTATATATTACTTTTCGCTGACCTTTTAGCTCTCTGTCTATAATAAAATCAGCTATCAAAGTTTTACCCGACCCTGTGGGCGCAGAAACGATTACTGAATTATCATTTTGTACAGATTTTATGGCATCTTCTTGAAATTTGTCTAGTTGAAATCCTTGGAATTGCATTTTATAAAGCGAACAGAAGCAATATAAAAATATTTGGAAAATATAAGCTGGAAAATAATAAAAAGTAAGTAATCACTAACAAAATTTTTTGTTATAACAAAGTTTATTAGTAAGTAAGAAATATTTGATTTATGGCAGAAAAATCAAAATTAATTATTGGGATAATTGGAGTAATACTTTTACTGTTAATATCTGTTTTCCTTTTACAGATATTTAACCAGCAGGATGAAAAAAAGGGTCACGACAGATATCTTGGCTGGGAGAAGACAGTTTCTATTCTTAATTCAGGGAATGTTAAAGAAGTTTTCCAGTCCCATGATTTGAGCGTCACATTAGTTCTTGAAAACGGGACAAAAGCGCGCACTACTGAACCGGAGATAGATGAAATATTTCATGAAGTTGATAAATGCGAAAAGCCTTGTGAAGATATAATCCTTGCAACTGAATAAACTAGCAGGGTAAGGTGTTTTCCGTCCCTTATCCTTTTTACTTAAGAAGTATTTCTGTAATTATCCTGTAGGTTTCTGGATAGATATCAGGGTCAAGGGCTTTTGAATGCAAGTCAGTATTGAATGAATCTGTGCAGTTTCCATGGATAATATAATTTTTTGCCTCATCCCAGTATGCATTCTTTTTAGTCACAATACCGTCGCCTATGGTTTTGTTATCCATAATGCAGCCAACGCTTCTTATCGAATGCGCATCTATATTTTCCGGGAGCTGGGCAGAATTGAGCCTTTTCAAAAAAATACTCCCCTTGCTCATATCCTCACATTCTCTGGCTGCACCGAACACACTACAAAGATTTTCGACGTTACCCTGTATTCCCTTATGCGGGGTATTAACTGTAATCATCTTATTGACATCATCCCCCCCAAATAACTGCACATATTCTCTTGTAACCAATCCACCCATTGAATGGGCGACAATATCAATCTTTTCTGACCCGTACCTCTTTTTTAAAACATTGATTATGTCTTTAAGCCTTATTGCATAATTTTCAATCCTTTCAGATTTCTGGGTTTTAAATGAGTAGCTTCCAATGTCATAAAATGAGATGTAATAATAGCTTGATTTTACTGCAAGTTTCCTGCCTTGTTTACCCCATACACCTCGTGCAAAATCCTGTTGTTCACTTAAAAAAAGCTCTCCTGCATTTATCACTCCCTGATTTTGAAGCTTGCGTTCAATTTTTCCAAAAACATTCATGGTATATTGCGGACTGTTTGCATCATTGAATGAATGCCCATGGATGAAAAGTATAGGTGTCTTGTTTATTTGGCTTGAGTTTTCAATGCAGGGCCTGCATTCATTAAAGCTGCAGCACTCCGGGTGATTTTTGTTTATATCTTGTGAAAAATGTATCATAATGGGCGGAATAGTTTCATTTATATTCATAAATTCTAACAATGTCAGGTTCTTTTTAACAAGATTATTGATGTTTTCTGGAATAAAGCTAAAATTTTTTGCAAAACAAAAGTTTCCAGTATAATCTTCAAATCCAGTAAGGTTAATTACAGCAAGGCTAATTAATTCTGATTTATTAAGGCTTGTATTGGTGAAATTAAGTCTTATTGCGGTTGTGTTATCATAGGCTTTTCGCATAAGCCTCTTGTCAGCAGTTTCAAGTGTTTTTTGCAGTGTAAGGTTTTTTGAAAACTTATACTCGCTGCGTTTTTTAACTGCATCAGAATTTTCTTTTTCAAATAAATCAATGTATGTATCAACAGTTTTACATGGCTCTCTCTTATCCAGTGTTATGTTAATATCCTTAAACTCTGCGATTTTTTGGGCTGCTCTGGCGTGAAGATCCCCTTTTTCGATTATTTTCTCATTTCTTTGAAAACCTGTTTTTAATCTTTTTGTAAGGTTTTGCAATTGTGTATTTAATTTTCTGATTGAGTAGTTATCCTTAGATAATTGCTCATGAATTTTAAGCAGGCTTTTGGCAATTGTATCAAGCTCAAGCAATTTATTGTTATTAACAGGATTTGAATTATTCAGATAAAACTCTTTTGTAAGATTAAGCTTTTTAATGGAGATGTTTTTTAATCTCAAAAGATTCTCATTATGCGCTTTTATTATTTCTTTTGTTTCATAAGACATTTCAGAAAATTCAGATGTCAGATTTTCAAGATTTCCCATAATTTTCGGTTCATATTGCCTTTTAAGGGCTGCGTACTCTTTTTTATTCCATAATTCTCTTAATCTAAGTGCTTGGCTTTTAAGGATTTCAATTCTTTTAGAATTGTTATTAAATATTTTTGAAAAGATACCTTTTTCATAAGAGTTTTGAGGCAGCTTTGCGAGCAAAGTGTCTGCTTTTTTTTTAGCTAAAAGCGCATCACTGGTTTTTCTCAGGATTTCAGGAAGGTTTTTTCTTATCTCTTGTTTAATTTTTTTTTCATCTTTTTCAAGCTTATAATCCAATGTAATCAGGGTGGAGGTGAATTTATATTCTTCATTTGTAAGGCAAAAATTGCTCTCAATATTTTTGCATTTTAAATTTAAGGTGTAAAGCCTCTGGCCTTCACCCCTTTCAGGGCTTTCGAATTCATAACTAAATATTTTCTCGGAATTGTCTTTAAACTGATATTTTTTTTCTGCAATTGTTTTGTTTTTTTTAATATCAAATAATTCAATAGTACAGGCGCTTTCACATGTAAAGAAATTATAAGTTTTCAGGGTGAAATTTATCGCTTCAGAAGAATTATTGCTTAGGTTAATAAGCGGATGGTGAGGTGTAAGCTCAACCATTATATCCTCTTGCAGGATAAATCTGATTTTAAGACCAATTAAAAAAAAGATTGCTAAAGCAATAACTGCTATAATTCCTCCGATTATAATGGTTTTTTTAGTTATGCGCTTTGTGGTCTTTATCTCTTTTTTATGCCTTTTTGAGAATTTTTTTAGGTTCTCACCAATATTTTTGAAGAATTTCCTAAAAAATGATTCCTGCTTTTTACTCATGATTCAAGCAGAAAATAAAGGGATAAATAAATAATTTGCCTAATTTTCTGGATGCAGTTAAATTAAAAGACTAAGCACTGGAATACCCGCCAAGCCTATAAAGCTAATGAAGGATTTTTTTGGCTTTTAATTGCTTTTAAACCTTTAGTTTCAGCTATATTCTTAATTGTATCTGAAAATAAAATGCCAAAAATGCGTATTTTGTAGCTAAAAATTAAAAGCTTCATATGCTGATTTTATATTGCATAAAGCATAAAAAAAGAATAAAAAATTATTAAAGGTCATACCTTACTTTTGTATGGCGCTTCCAATTATTGCTGCTGCAGTGACTATACCAGATGTCAAAACAATCCAGTTTCCCTCAACAGCTTGGAAACCTGCCCAGCTGGCACCCATTTTTATTATCCACATTGATAGCATAAAGTAGAGTACTCCCAAGAAAATCAACACTATTGATGTGACAATAGTTATTGAAATATTGGCTAAATCTTTTGTAAAACCCAAATAAATCACCTCTTCCAAATATACATAGTGAAATACATTTTAATATATAAATTTTTTGGGAGAATAATGATTCAGATACAAAGTAATTCTACATCACCGCATTAACTTCAAAAGCCTTTGAAGCTAAGAAAAGATTTATATTTATCAAAAGAATTTAGTTTTATATGAAAAAGAATTTTTTGCTGCTTAATCTTAATGATGATGAAATAAACGATGTTGCAAATGCAGTAAGCAACAAAACCGGGAAAAAAATACTGGAATATTTAGCTGAAAGTAAAGCTACAGAAAGTGAATTAGCAAAAAAGTTGAATGTAGCTATCTCAACAGTACACTATAATCTGCAGCAGCTTATAAAAGCAGGTCTTGTAAAAGCTGATGAATATCATTACAGCAAAAAAGGAAGAGAAATTCTCCATTATAAGCTTGCAAATGAATATATAATCATAGCTCCCCAAAAACAGAATAAAAAGGGGCTTACTGATATTCTAAAAAAGATGTTACCAGTGATGCTTATAACAGGAGGCGTGGCAGGTGTTATAAAATATCTGCAAAAAATTCCTGAAAATGTGAAAAGCCAGCCTAAGCTACTTGCAGCAGACTCAGCAAACAGCGCTTATACTGCAGAATCCTCCGGGCGGGGAGTGACATCAGGCTCAATCACAGATAGGTTGAGTGACTTTCTTGGCAATGATATTGCATTATGGTTCTTTATAGGAGCAGTTTTTGCATTGCTTATGTATGGGCTGATAGCATGGCTTTACAAAAAGCTCAAGTAACAAATTATGTGTTCTGACTTAATAGTAACTACAAAACAAAAAACTTAAATAGTATTAATGACACCATAACATATATATGTCATCAACAATAATTTCACAATATCCCATCACTGGAGCTATTGCAACATCTTTTAAATATCTCGATGCAAGAAAGAAAATAAGATCTTTGGCCCAAAAATACAATTTGCAGATTGCAGATATGCCAACAGCTATCAATGCAATTTATAGTAATCAAGAAATTAAAGACGCAATCCATAATAAAAGCCTCTACACCTTGTCTTGTGAGTACCAGGGCTTAAGAGGTGGAAAAAAACATTATGAAGTCTGGCATAACCTGGGAACGATTAACACAATAAATGGTCTGGAAAATGGATTAAGTTATAACCAAACCAATTTTGGCTTTATTAAAATAAATAAAAGAGAATGGGATGAAATGCAGGATGGCCACTTTCAGGGAAAAGAATTCCCGCGTTTTCACATTGATGATATAAAAAATGATAATCCTTCTATAGAAGGACCTTATTCAATTTTTTTCAGGCCAGACCGCGATAAAGTGCAGGCAAGAAACGGCATGGCTTTTTATACAGATTTTATGAAAGATGATAGAGCCATTATGCTTGCAGGCTCAGAAGAAAACAGGGAAAAGCTTGCCGAGTATTTTTTTAAGAATAATTGTGATAAGCCAGATTGCAAGACTATATCGCTTTACAACAGAATTAATCTCACGGATTATCAACAACCTTCCGGACGGCATATTGTGCTGCTTGACTCAGGCATAAGGGGAAGTAATGACCAGATAGTGGGTAGTTGCTTTCTCGGAATCAACAAAAATACGCTGGATTCTAAACCTTCCGGGATCGATGAGATTTTATCAGTAATCGATAACCCTGAGCTAGCGCGCGATGATATTAAAGAGCAAATGAAAAGCTTAATCGTAAATTATTTAAAAAAATAATATCCTGGAATTTACATGCTAGGAATTATTGTAGGTTCTTCATTTTTTGGTAGTTTTGATGAATCAGAATCTAAGGATGTAACGACTGATTATGGCAGGGCAAGGATATTCTTTAATAAAGGGAAAGTCTTTTTGCAAAGGCATCAAGACAATACACCGCCTCACAAAATAAACCATAAGGCAAACATAAAAGCTCTCCAGAAAACAGGTGTAGATAAGATAATATCCATTTGCAGCTGTGGAAGCCTTGATCCAAAAAAAAAGCCAGGCTCAATAGTAATCCCTGAAGATTATATAGATATTTTTAATAATGAAACCTTTTTTGATGAAAAAATAAGATTCACTCTTCCCAAATTGGACGACTCCCTTATAAATAAGCTTTTAGAAATTGCCAAAGCAAATTCTATTGATGTTTTGAAAAATGCAGTGTACTGGCAAAGCAAAGGCCCCAGATTTGAAACTAAAGCAGAAGTTAAGATGATTTCA
>JBNJGV010000021.1:21505-24124 GCA_051819785.1 Nanobdellota archaeon
ATTGCCAAAGCAAATTCTATTGATGTTTTGAAAAATGCAGTGTACTGGCAAAGCAAAGGCCCCAGATTTGAAACTAAAGCAGAAGTTAAGATGATTTCAAATTTTGCTGATATCGTTGGAATGACTATGGCAAGTGAAGCCACTCTTGCGAGGGAACTTAAAATACCTTATGCAAATATTTCTATTATTGATAATCTTGCCCATGGTCTTGGAAAATTGACCATTGAGCAAGTTGAAAAATTTCAGGAAAAATCAACACGCGAAATAATTCCCAATTATATTAATGCAATAATGGAGGGGTTTACATGAGTTTGTTAATTAAGGATGCCTTGCTTGATGATAAAAAAAGAGATATTTATATAGAAAAAAACCGGATTTCAAAGATTTCAAAAAAAATAGATAAAGGTGCTGACCGCATAATAAATGCGGAAAATAAAACAATTATTCCAGCATTTATCAATGGCCACTCGCATGCTGCAATGACTTTATTAAGAGGATATGCAGACGATATGCCTCTTCAGGAATGGCTGACTAAAAAGATCTGGCCTATAGAGGGTAAATTATCAAAAGATGATATTTATTGGGGAACAAGACTCGCCTGTCTTGAAATGATAAAGAGTGGAACCACCTTTTTCAACGAAATGTATTGGCACTTCCAGGGCATTGCGCAGGCAGTTGAGGACTCGGGAATAAGAGCTGACATAAGCAGTGTTATGCTTGGCTTTGAGGATGATTATAATGCGAATGCCCAGATAAGCGAAGCTAAACAATTGTTGGTAAAATCAAAAGAATTCTCTGAAAGGATTGGTTTTTGCCTTGGCCCGCATGCAATATATACTGTATCTGAAAAGGGTCTTAAATGGTGCAAAGATTTTGCAAAAGAAAACAACCTGAAAATACATCTTCATCTTGCAGAAACAAAAAAGGAGGTTGATGATTGCCTGAAAATACATGGGAAAAGGCCGGTTAAATACCTTGAAGACATGGGTTTTTTAAATGAAAATGTTATAGCAGCTCATGGCGTGTGGCTTGATAATGATGAGCTTGACATATTGCAAAAGCATAATGTAAAAGTGATTCATAATCCCGTTTCAAACATGAAATTAGCTGTAAGCTCTTCACTTAATTTTAAGGCAATGAAAAAACGCGGAATAAAAGTTGGCCTTGGAACTGATGGATGCTCGTCTAATAACAATCTTGATATGTTAGAAGAGATGAAAATTGCCTCTCTTCTTCAAAAGCATGATTCAAATGATCCTACAAGCCTTTCTGCAAAAGAAGCATTTGATATGGCAACCAGCACAGGCGCAGAAATTTTCGGACTTGACTGTGGAGTTATAAAAGAAGGAAAGCTCGCTGATATATTGCTTATTGATACAAACCAAGCAGAATTCACACCCAATTATAACACAATAAGTAATTTAGTCTATTCTGCTAGCGGCAATAATATTGACACTACAATTTGCAATGGAATAGTTTTAATGGAAAACAGAAAAGTAAAAGATGAAGAAGAAATAATAAAAAAAGCTAAAGAAATATCAAACAGGCTAACCTAAAAGTTTCTTTAGCTCATCTACTTTATTGGTTTCTTCCCAGGTAAAAATTTCTCTTCCAAAATGACCATAGCTTGCAGTTTTTTTGTAAATAGGCCTTCGAAGCTTTAATGTTTCGATTATGTCTTTTGGCTTAAGAGGGAAAACCTCTCTTATAGCATCGCATAACTTTTGGTTGGAAATTTTTCCAGTATTGAAAGTATCAATCCATATGGAGACCGGCTCTGCAACACCTATTGCATAAGAAAGCTGCACTTCACATCTTTTTGCATACCCTGCTGCAACAATATTTTTTGCAATATACCTCGCTGCATAAGCAGCAGATCTATCCACTTTAGAAGGGTCTTTTCCTGAAAAGGCGCCTCCACCATGCCTACCCATTCCACCATACGTATCAACAATTATCTTTCTACCTGTAACTCCCGCATCACCGAATGGCCCGCCTACCACGAACCTTCCGGTAGGATTAACATAAAATACTGTATCATCATCAATCCATTCTTCACAAACCGGCTTAATAACTTTATTAATTATATCACTTTTAATCTCTTCATGAGTTGCGCTTTCTGCATGCTGTGAAGAAATAACAATAGTGGTAACACGTTTGGGTCTGTGCTTGCTATCATACTCAACTGTTACCTGGCTTTTCCCATCAGGGCCAAGGTAGTCAATAGTACCTTCTTTTCTGACATCACTTAGCTTTTTAGTCAGCTTATGGGCAAGCCTTATTGGAAGCGGCATTAATTCAGGAGTTTCATCGCAGGCATATCCAAACATCATACCCTGGTCGCCAGCACCCTGTTCTTTAAACAGGCCATTTCCTTCAGTTACGCCCTGGTTAATGTCAGGTGATTGTCCCTCGATGCAATTCATAACACCGCAGGTTTTTCCATTGATTCCCTTATGCCCATCATCATAGCCAATCTCAATAAGCGTTTCCCTGATTATATCAGGAATGTTAACATAAGTTGATGTTGTAATCTCTCCACCAACAACTACTAAGCCAGTTTTGGTAAAAGTCTCAACTGCCACTTTAGCATTTGGATCATCTTTGTAAATCTCATCT
>JBNJGV010000022.1:0-10580 GCA_051819785.1 Nanobdellota archaeon
TTATTTGAAACCTTGTTTCTTAAGAGCTATATTAATTTTTCTTTTAAACATATTATATTTGCAAAACCCATACTTTTATAAATGATTTATTTTTCCAGACCGGAGTCTCTAATATATTATCAGTTAATTTTATAAATAGAGGCGTTAGCAGAGGAAATACAGCCAAAAAACGCAGATGTGTCTTGTTTCATTAATAACTGGTTGCTTGACCTTATTTTTGTTATTCAGGCGCGATTTGGTTGTGGTTGCATAAATGCCCTGGTGGTGTAGCCTGGCCCAGCATGAAGCCCTGTCGAGGCTTCGACCCGGGTTCAAATACCGCTTTTTGGCCTTTTAAGAACAAAGTAGCCATCGGTTTGAAAGTCCCGGCCAGGGCGTTTTATTTTTATGACTGTTTTTGATGGTCATAAAAATTCGGGCCCGTAGCTTAGCTCGGGTAGAGCACTCGACTTTTAATCGAGGGGTCGCGAGTTCAAATCTCGCCGGGCCCATATTTAAAAAATCAGAGTCTTGCTAAAAGGTTTTGATTGGGTCATGTGTTACTCATGGCCTAAAGCAGGTTTAGTTTGTGGCTCTTATAGAGTGCATCTATAATACAAATAGGCGAGTTGTAACTCGCGGGTTTTTTATACCTGGACCATTAATCAAGGTTTTAATGGCTCTTGTTGGGCCTTGTAAAATCAATGGTTTTACTAAAGCTTTTTAAAAAACGTAAATGTTGGGGAAATATATATGGCCAAAAAATCTACTTTCGATATCTCAAAACACATGTTGGTTCCAAAGCACACCAAATTGAGCCAGAAGGATAAAAAGGCTCTTTTGGATGAAAAAGGTATAACTTTCGCGAATTTACCTAAAATTTCTATCAAAGATCCCGCTTTATCTTCTTTGAGTGTTAAAGACGGGGATGTTATAAAAATTGAAAGAGATAGTCCTACTTCGAAAACGACTATCTATTATAGGGGTGTTACAAGTGAATGATAAGGCAAAAACCCTTTTCAAAAAATATTTTGATGAGTATTCCTTTGTTTCTTCTGATATAAAATCTTTTGATGATTTTTTGGAGCAGGGATTACAGGGAATAATTGAAGAAAATGGCGATATAGAACCTACTATTATCCCGCATAATATTGATGAGTTCAAGATTCGTTTAGATAAAATCTGGGTTGGTCAACCCGAGATTACTGAGGCGGATGGGTCCAATAGGAAAATTTACCCGGTGGAAGCAAGGTTAAGGAAGATTACTTACTCTGCACCTGTTCATTTAGAAGTAAGCGCTCACATTAATGGTGTACAACGTGAATCTTTCACAACTCAGCTTGGCTCTGTGCCTATAATGCTTAAATCTAAGTATTGTCATCTTAATGGTCTCAATAGAGATCAACTAATTGAAAATGGCGAAGACCCTGATGACCCCGGGGGTTATTTTATTATCAATGGTACTGAAAGAGTATTGATTAAAGTAGAAGATTTGGCAGCTAATAAATTCTTAGTAGAAAAAGCTAAGGTAGGGGCATCTCCTTATGTAGGAAAATTATTCTCGGAGCAAGGTTCTTTTAAAATACCTCATATGATTGAGCAGCTTAAAGATGGAGTTATTTATCTTTCATTTACAAGAGTAAAAAGGATTCCTGTGGTTGTTGTACTAAAAGCATTAGGCTTGATTAAAGATGAAGATATTATGAAATCAATTTCCGGCACAGAAATGGGTGATGATGTGTACATTAACCTTTTGGAATTTGCGGATGTGAAGTCAGAGGATGATGCTTTAGATTATATAGCAAAAAAAATAGGTATCACTCAAGCGAAAGATATTCGTATTGACCGGATGAAAGAATTGCTTGATAAATATCTGTTGCCTCACATAGGTGTTGATGAGAAAGATAGAAAGGCTAAAGCTCTTAATTTAAGTAAGTTAGTAAAGAAATTTTTGCTAGTTTCAAAAAATAACGCGGGGCTTGATGACAAAGACCATTATCTAAATAAACGTGTTAAAATGAGTGGAGATCTTTTAGCGGATCTTTTCAGAGTGAACCTTAAAGTGTTGATAGGGGATATGTTATATAATTTTCAAAGGATTGTTAAAAGGGGGAAATTCCCATCGATAAAGGTAGTAATAAGAGATAAATTGCTTACACAGAGGATTTATTCTTCAATTGCGACAGGTAATTGGATTGGTGGAAGGAAAGGTATAAGCCAGAGGATTCAAAGATTTAACCATCTTGACACGGTTAGTCATCTGCAGAGGGTTGTCTCTCCTCTTAGCACTTCACAGGAAAATTTTGAGGCAAGGGAGCTTCATTGTACCCACTTGGGCAGATTATGTCCTGTTGAAACTCCTGAAGGTACTAATATTGGGTTGAGAAAGAACCTTTCACTTCTTGCTCAAGTATCTCGTGACAGCGATGAAAAAAGTTTGGTTAAGTCTTTAAAAGAATGTGGACTTAAAATGGTCAGGTGATTATAAATGGCTGAAGTTTATCTTAATAGTAAGTATGTAGGGGCAGTTGATGATGCTTCCTCTTTTGTTGATAATATAATAACTGAAAGAAGAAAATCTAAAATCTCTTCGAATATGAATGTATTTCATGATTCCAAGAAAGATGAAATCTATATCGAAAGTAATAGGGGTAGGCTGAGAAGACCCTTGATTGTAGTCAAAGATGGTTATTCTATGTTTACAGATAAGCACCAATTGCAATTAGAAAAAAATGAGATTACCTGGAATGATTTATTTAACCAGGGCGTTATTGAATATTTAGATGCTGCCGAAGAAGAGAATGCGTATGTAGCTTTCAGGGAGCAAGAATTGACTTCTGAACATACTCATCTTGAAATCTCTCCACTTGCAATGTTCAGTTTATGTACTGCAATGGTTCCTTTTGGTAATCATGCTCCTCCAGCGAGAGTTAATATGGGCTCTAAGAACCAGAAACAGGCTTTGGGCTTTTATGCTGCTAACTATTTGTTAAGGATGGATATGGATGTTAATCTTATGAATTCTCCGCAAGTGCCAATGGTGCAGTCAGTTATGCACGATATTTCAGATGATAGCAAACATCCGGCAGGACAGAATATGGTTGTAGCTGTAATGAGTTATAAAGGGTATAATATGGAGGATGCGATAATCCTCAACAAGGGCTCTATAGATAGGGGGCTTGGCCGTTCTACTTATTACCGGCCTATAAGTTCACAAGAGTTAAGGTACTCTGGTGGACTTATCGACGAGATAGGGGTTCCTGACAAGGATGTGAAAGGCTACAGAAGTGAGAAAGATTATAAATATTTAGAAGATGATGGCTTGGTATACCCTGAAGCTAATGTTAAAGAGGATGATGTAATAATTGGAAAAACTTCGCCTCCACGATTCCTTTCAGGTGTTGATGATTATAGTCTTGCTACCAGTCTGAGAAGGGAATCTTCAAGTGCTTTGCAACATGGCGAAAAAGGGCTTGTGGATTTTGTATTGCTCTCTGAAAACGAAGATGGAAATAAGCTTGTTCAGGTGAGAGTGCGGGACCCTCGTGTGCCTGAAATTGGTGATAAATTTACTTCAAGGCATGGTCAGAAAGGTGTAGCGGGTTTAATTGTTGATTATGCAGATATGCCTTTTAGTTCTTCGGGAGTTGTTCCTGATTTGATTTTTTCACCTCATTCACTTCCTTCGAGAATGACAATTTCGCATATGATTGAGCTTTTAGGTGCGAAAGTAGGCTCTCTTTCAGGAAGGTATATAGATGGGACAACTTTTGATTCAGAGCCTGAACATGATCTAAGAAATGAGCTTCTCAGGCTTGGTTTCAGGGAAAACGGAACTGAAACACTTTATGATGGCCAGACTGGAGAGAAGTTTGATGTGAAGATTTTTGTAGGGAGTCAATATTATTTGAGACTTAAGCATATGGTTGCTAATAAATTACATTCGAGGGCAAGAGGCCCTATACAATTGTTGACAAGACAACCTACTGAAGGTCGGGCTTTAGAAGGTGGTCTAAGGCTGGGAGAGATGGAGAAAGATACTTTAGTCTCACATGGTGCATCTCTTTTGTTAAAAGAAAGGTTTAACTCAGATAATACTAATTTCCCAGTTTGTGAACAATGTGGTCTTGTTGCTGTTTATGATGAACTAAAAAAGAGATCTTATTGTCCTGTATGCGGGGATGATGTAGAAGTAAGCAACATAGAATTATCTTATGCTTTTAAATTGCTTATTGATGAGTTCAAAAGTATGGGCATATATCCTAAATTAAATCTAAAAAATAAATTTTGAGGGCTAAAATGGAAGAAAAATTTGTATCAAAACAGGTTGATAGCATTCTTTTTGGAATGTTGTCTCCCGGAATGATTAAAAAAATGGCTGCTGCCAAGGTTGTGACTCCTGAATTATATGATAAGGAAGGTTATCCCGTAGATGGGGGATTAATGGATATTCGTTTGGGTGTTATCGACCCAGGACTTAGGTGTAAAACTTGCGGCTCAAAATTAAAAGAGTGTCCAGGACATTTTGGATATATTGAACTTGCTCGACCGATTGTTCACATAAAATATGTTCCAATTATTCTTGATTTGTTAAGGACAACCTGCAGGGATTGTGGGAGAATTCTTATTCCTGAAAACAAAATTGATTTACTTTTTTCAGAAGGAGAAGATAATGGAAGTGACGAAGAAGCTCAAAGAGATTTGACAGTACTTAGCAGGAAAAAAGTTATGTCTCTTATATCTAAATTGAAGACCTCAGGAAAATGCCCTCATTGCAAGGCCAAGCAAAAGAAGGTGGCTCTTGAAAAGCCAACCGGTTTCTTAGAAGATGAAAAGAGAATCTCTCCTATTGAGGTCAGAAGTCGATTAGAAAAGATTCCAGATAGTGATTTAGAAGCATTTGGTTTTAATCCAAAATATATGCGGCCCGAATGGGGTGTTTTAACTGTTCTTTCTATACCTCCTGTTACTATGCGGCCAAGTATTACTCTTGAGTCTGGTGAAAGGAGTGAAGATGACCTTACTCATAAATTAGGAGATATTGTTAGGATCAACCAACGGTTGTTTGAAAATATTAATGCTGGTGCTCCAGAAATCATAGTAGAAGATTTATGGGACCTTTTGCAATATCACGTTTCCACATTCTTTGATAATGAGGTTGCTCAATTGCCTATTGCAAGGCACAGGTCAGGGCAACCCCTAAAAACTCTTACTGCAAGAGTAAAAAGCAAAGAGGGAAGGATAAGGAATAATTTGGCAGGTAAACGTACAAATTTTTCTGCAAGGACTGTAATCAGCCCAGACCCCATGATTGATCTTGATGAGGTCGCTGTACCTTATGAAGTTGCTATGAAATTGACTGTTCCTGAAAGGATTACTGAATGGAATAAGGATTATCTTAAAAAATTCGTTGAAAATGGCCCTAAAGAATATCCTGGCTCTAATTATATAACTAGGCCGGATGGGAAAAGAAAAAAAATTACTGATGAGACAAGGGAACAATTACTTGAGGAAATGCAGCCAGGTTATGTTGTCGAAAGACACTTGATGGATGGTGATATTTCGCTTTTTAACAGGCAGCCTTCATTACATAGGATGTCAATGATGTGCCATAGAGTAAGGGTTCTTCCTCATAAGACATTTAGGATTAATCCTGCTGTTTGCGCTCCATATAACGCAGATTTTGATGGGGATGAAATGAACCTGCACATTCCACAAACAGAAGAGGCTATTGCCGAGGCTCAAACTCTGGCTACTGTACAAAAACAACTTATAAGTCCCAGATTTGGTTTGAGCATAATCGGTTGTATACAGGATTCTGTAGCAGGGAATTATGTACTGACCAAAGGCAATGGTCTAGAAATGACAAGGAGAGACGCGGTAGATCTTTTGCTTAATATAGGTATGACTGATTTCAAAAAATTGCCTAATAAGGAAAAGGTGAACGGTAAAGAAATCTTTAGTTGTCTTTTGCCTGATGATTTTGACTTTATAGGCAAATCAAAAGATGGTGGAAGAGTTGTAATAAAAAAAGGTAAGTTAATTGAAGGGACCATGGATAAATCTATCTTAGGTGGCGGTTCGGGCTTGCTTTTAAGGAATATTCATAAGAGATATGGTCCACAAAAGGCGATAAGGATTATTGGTTATTTTTTCAAAATCGGAATATACACTTTGCTTAAAAAAGGATTCACAGCAACCTTATCAGATATTGATTTGTCAGATACAGCAAATTCAAAAATAAAATCAACAATTGATGTAGCGATTAAAGAGGCATATGATTTGATTGATACTTATCATCAGGGTAATTTAGAAGCATTCCCTGGTAGAAGTGTAGAGGAGACTCTTGAGCTTAAGATTCTACAGTTATTAAACAAAGCAAGGAATGAAGCTGGTAATGTAGTTGTGAACAATGTTGATAGGAATCGTTCAATAATTGTTATGACTGATTCAGGATCAAGGGGCGGCTCTCTTAATATTGCTCAGATGTCTGCTTTTGTGGGTCAGCAGGCTTTAAGAGGAAGCAGGATTACTAAGGGTTATGAGGGAAGAACTCTCTCTTGCTTTAAGAAGGGTGATTTAGGTCCTTCTGCTCATGGTTTTATAAGTAAAGGCTTTAAAGAAGGCTTGAAACCTCATGAGTTTTTCTTTGGTGCGATGACTGGAAGAGATTCATTGATGGATACTGCTTTGCGTACTCCTAAATCAGGATATCTTTATAGGAGGCTTTCGAATGCGCTCCAAGACATCAAAGTTGAATATGATGGAACAACCAGGGATGCTAATGATATGGTTGTCCAATTCTCTTATGGAGAAGATGGGGTTGATGTTTCAAAAAGTGAAGGCGGAAAACTGAATATAAGAAGCCTTATTGATCAGGTGAAGGGTTAAAATGGATAAGCTCATAAAAGAATATGAAGGTGTATTGCCTCAGAATGTACTTGAGGAGATAGAACAATATAAACAAGAACTTAATAAGACTCAGCTAAAAAAGGTTTTGGAGCTTGCTGAGGAAGAGTACAATGGAATGCAGGTCCAGGCAGGGGAAGCAGTTGGCTTGGTTAGTGCCCAATCAATTGGTGAGCCAGGTACACAGATGACCTTAAATACTTTCCATTTTGCAGGAGTTTCTGAGCTTAACGTTACGATGGGTCTTCCTCGTATAATTGAGGTTTTAGATGCTTCAAAGTCACTTTCAACACCTATGATGGAAATATATCTGCAGAAACCTTACTCACAGGGAAAAGACATTAAAGATATTGCGTCAAGGATTAAAGCTACCCTTCTTAAGGAATTGGTAGATGAGATAAGTGTTGATATTTCAAAGCTTTCAATTGAAATTCGGCCTAATAATGAAAAACTGAAGACACACAATCTCACAATAGGTAGTATTTCAAAGATAATTAATGACAATACTAAAGGTTTTAATGTTAAGTCTGGCACAAGTTCGATTACAATAACTCCGCGAGCAAAGCATGAGGACCTTAATGAAGTATTCAAAGTAAAGGAGAAGCTTAAAGACCTTTATATATCTGGCATTAAGGGGATAAAGCAGGTTCTTCCAGTAAAAAGAGATGATGAATTTGTAATTGTCACAGCTGGAACAAATCTCAAGGAAGTTGTTAAATTAGACTATGTAGACCCTAGCAGGACCTTTTCGAATGATATACATGAAATTAGGAATGTATTAGGTGTAGAAGCTGCAAGGCGAACAATAGTAAATGAATTGACAAAGGTGATGGATACGCAAGGTCTAAATGTTGATGTAAGGCATACTATGCTTGTGGCAGATATTATGTGTGCATCAGGAGACGTCATGGGAATTACTCGTTATGGTGTAGTGTCTCGTAAATCAAGTGTTTTAGCTCGTGTTTCTTTCGAGACCCCTATAAAACACGTTATAACAGCCTCCCTTAAAGGAGATGTAGACCCACTTAAAAGTGTCATAGAAAATGTGATGCTGAATCAGCCGGTTCCTATAGGAACTGGGTTGACTAAATTAGTAGCAAAAAATCAATAATTGATTAAAATGGCAGAACAAACAAATAATACTGAAAAAGGCATACAAGATATTAAGAGTGTATTGAAGACAGACAAAGTAGTGATGGGCACTGAAGGGACTATCAAAGATATTAAGCAGAACAGGATTGCTACTGTTTATTTGTCTAGTAATGTCCCTGAGGATATTGAAAAAGAAATATCTTATTATGCGGAAATAAATGATTTTGAGGTTGTTAAATTATCCGTTCCTAATGATGAATTGGGGGTTTTATGCCAAAAGCCCTTTTTCGTTTCCGTATTAGGCGTTCGAAAATAAGGATATAGGTGTACCTTTTTGAAAATCAAATATGACAATGAATTGATAAAGGTAATGAGTCTTTTTAACAGCATCACTCATGCCAAGTTGAAAGATTACTTTGTTGATGATAATAATTTGTCAATTTTTGTTGTTGAACAAAATCAGGTTGGTAAGGCAATTGGCAAAAATGCTTCAAATGTCAGGCTGCTTGAGAATAAACTTAATAGAAAGATTAAAATAGTAGAATTTAACCCTGACGTTTTGCAATTCACTAGGAACATCGTTTTCCCTTTAAAATTACAAAATGCAGAGCTTAATGGTAAGGTTTTGAACATCGAATCGCCTGATGTTAAGACAAGAGGGCTTTTGATTGGTCGCTCTGCAAAAAATCTTAGGAACACCGAAAAAATTGTGAAACGGTATTTTAATATTGATGAAATCAAGGTTGTATGAGGATAAAAAATGGCAAAAAAAGCAACAGGACTTAACGCTGGATTGACGCTCCAGAAAAGAAGACATAAATTCAGAAAAAGTAGTAAGAAGTTTATCAGAAGATTGTTTGATTTAAAAACCAAATCTGATCCATTGAAAGGTTCATCACAGGCCAAAGGTATTGTGCTTGAAAAGATTCAGTTGGAGGCTAAGCAGCCGAACTCAGCTATGAGAAAGTGTGTTAGAGTGCAACTTGTAAAAAATGGTAGACAGATTACTGCTTTCCTTCCGGGAGAAGGAGCGACTAAACTTGTTGATGAACACGATGAGGTCGTTATAGAGTGTATAGGTGGCCGGATGGGCCGTGCGAAAGGAGATATTCCCGGTGTCAGATGGAGAGTTATCAAGGTTAACGAGCAATCCCTTCGAGCTCTTTTGAAAGGAAAGCTTGAAAAAGCAAGGAAATGATTAAAATGGTAGAAATTAAAGCATTCAATAGATGGAGTATGGAAGGAATTACTGTGAAAGACCCAGGACTCCAAAAGTATATTACGCTAGATCCTAAAATTGTTCCCAGAACTGGTGGTAGATATGCCAGAAACAGGTTTCATAAATCTAAGATGTTTATAATTGAAAGATTAATGAACAAACTGCAGAACCCTGGACATAAGGGTAAGAAACATTTTAAGACCAGTGGACATTGCACTGGGAAAGGCAGCAAAATCTATAATATTATGGAAAGTGTTCTTGAGCTTATTGAGAAAAAAACAGGTCAAAATCCTATTGAAGTTGTTGTTAAAGCAATTGAGAATGCTGCTCCAAGAGAAGAGATTCTTATGATTGAGTATGGTGGAGCCCATTATCCTAGGCCAGTTGAAGTAGCGCCCCAAAGAAGAGTAGATTTTGCATTGAGGCAACTTGTGCAATCCTCTTATCATAAATCTTTTAACGCAAAGAAAGATTTTGTTGATATCTTTGCTAATGAATTGATGGGCGCTTATAATTTGAGCAACCAAGTTACTGCGATTGCTAAAAAGAACGAGTTAGAAAGACAAGCAGATAGCTCAAGATAAAAATATTTCATTATTTTTGTTATTATTTCTCAATTTTTTGGTTTCTCTAGTAGGATTTTTGTATATTTTATGAAAACATTTATTAAATATTTTCTCTTATGTCAAATTATGGCCTTTTCAAAAGCTTTTCCAAGAACAACTGAAAGGAGTGTTTATCCTAAATGGGAAGAGATTTTCCTGACAAAAGAAGAGGAAAAAGAGCAAGAAGAACTTTCGAGAGAGGAGAATCTAAGGATTATTAAGCAATGTGTTGATGACGCCAAAAAAATATTTGAAGAGAAGGATCTTAAGTCATACCAATCAGACGTGATAAGTGTTGCAGTGGCTCTATTTGAAAAAAGAGGCAGCCATACTATTTTTTACAAGGAAAGTAAGGCGAAAAAAAAGTTTGATGCGACTTATTCTTAATAGGTATTTTTAGATTTCTTGGCCGTAGTATGTCAATTTAGAATGCTCAAAACTTATATCTCCAAGATTTATATTAAACCGAGATCTCTTTAAAACTAATCTATTTTAATAGAAAATTTTATATAGCTGTACTTTACAAAGAATTATATGTCGGATTTTATTCCTAATGTAAAGAAAAAAATGGGAGCTTTCCTTTTAGGTGAAGAAGGAAAAGTGTCGAAAAAAGACTTGCTAAAATCCGGAGTTATTTTGGCAGGAGTATCAGGGTTAGTTATTAGTTCTGCCTCCACACTTGCACACAGCAATAGTTGGAATGTAGATGGTAATTCTTTGGAGCATAGTAGCCACGGAAGCCACTCGAGTCACGGAAGTCACTCTAGCCACGGAAG
>JBNJGV010000022.1:10680-20354 GCA_051819785.1 Nanobdellota archaeon
CCACTCTAGCCATGGCAGTCATAGTAGCTATTAGCTTTATTTTTAAATTTTGGGTGATTTTACTACATAATTAGTATATTTTTTGTTTGTTGAGTCTGTTGAAAATATCCATTTATTCTTTTATTGATTGGCTAGATGTTTTATAACCCAAAATGCTGTATAAAACTCTTCAACAGAGCTCAGATTTTCATAAGCTTTTTAAATTTTAATTTTTTCTAGAATTCAATGGAGACGGTATTGGTAACAGGTGGGGCTGGTTATATTGGGAGTGTAGCAGTTGATTTTCTAATTAAGGAAGGCTATAATGTGGTTGTTATTGATAATCTATCAAAAGGCAGGCCTGAGCTTGTTAATGAACAGGCAGTTCTTTATGCTATAGACCTTGTTGATAAAAAAAGGTTGGGAGACGTTTTCAGCGAGAACAATATATCATATGTAATTCACATAGCTGCATACAAGGCTGTTGATGAATCAATGAATAATGCTGTAAAATATTCAGATAATATTCAGGGTACTATTAATTTATTAAATAAGATGGTTGAGCATAATGTAAAAAAAATAATTTATTCATCTTCAGCTGCAGTATATGGTATACCTGAAGAAAGTGTGGTTTCTGAAGATTCTTTTACGCGACCAATTAATTTCTATGGGTTTACTAAACTTGAATGTGAAAACCTGATTGATTGGTATTCTAAAACACATGGCATTAATTACATCTCTTTGCGATACTTCAATGTTGCAGGTGATGTGCTAGGTTATATTGATCCCGATGCGCAAAATGTTTTGCCTATTTTAATGGAAGTAGTAACCGGTAAAAGAGACAGATTTATTGTTTTTGGAAATGACTATGATACAAAAGATGGGACATGTGTTAGAGATTATATTCACATAAAGGATTTGGTAAATGCTCATATTAAAGCATTGGATTCTGACAGAAATAGTGTAATTAATTTAGGTACTGCTAAAGGTACAAGTGTCGAGGAGCTTTTACAAGTTTGTGAAAAAGAGACTGGCCAATCTATTAAAAGAGAATATGGTAAACGTAGAGAAGGAGACCCCGGCTTTCTAGTTGCAAGTAATAATCTGGCAAACAAATTATTAGGATGGATACCAGAAGAAGATATTAATAGTATTGTCAGGACAACTTACGAGGCATATAAGGATGGTAAATTATAAAAGCGAACTTAATGCAGCAATTGATGCTGCTAAAGAATCAGGTTCAAAAGTTATGAAGGTTTATTATTCAGATTATAAGGTTGAAACAAAAGAGGATGATAGTCCTCTTACTAAGGCAGATAGGCTTTCAAATGAAATCTTGACAAAGAGACTTTCTAAGTTTGATTATGGTATTGTTTCTGAGGAAGCAGAAAATATAGATACAAATAATGCTATCCAGTGGATAATTGATCCTTTGGATGGAACTTCAGATTTTATCCAGAAAACTGGCGAATTTTCTGTTATGATTGCGCTTGTTGTAAAATCTGAACCAGTTTTGGGCGTGGTTTATGCTCCAGCGGTTGATAAATTGTGGTATGCTACTAAAGGTGATGGTGCTTATTTACTCTCTGAAAATAGGACTAAAAAGATTAATGTTTCGCAGACGCAAAATCTTTCAGATTATCGTTTAGTCATTAGCAGGAATCATTTCAGGCAGAATGATAAAGATGTAGCTGACCGTCTTGGGATAACAAATTTTAGAAAAATGGGAAGTGTCGGTGTAAAGTTTGCAAGTATTGCTGAAGGTGAAGCAGAGCTTTGTGTTTACACAACTGATAAGATGGGTGTTTGGGATGATTGCGCTTCTCATGTTATATTAAAGGAGGCTGGCGGGGATGTTTTTGATATAGAAGGAAACGAGCCAGTTTATGATTTGACATCTAGAAAAATGGACAAAGGCTTTATTGGTACTAATGGGATGAACAAGGGTGAAATAATTAACTCAGTGAAGAAGGGATTAGAATGAAGGGGTTTGTTTTATGGTTTACTGGTTTATCAGGTGCAGGGAAATCAACTATTGCAGAGAATGTAGCTAAAGAGCTCAAAAGCTATGATATTGCTTTTGAATTACTAGATGGGGACGAGGTAAGAGAGAATCTTACAAAAGACCTGGGCTTTACAAGAGAAGACAGGGATGAGAACATAAAACGTATAGGTTTTGTTGCCAAACTACTTTCAAGAAATGGAGTTGGAGTGATTACTGCTTTTATTTCTCCGTATGAAAATATGAGGCAATATGTACGCGAAAATTCAACTAATTTCATTGAAGTGTATATCAACGCACCCTTAGAAGAGTGTGAAAGACGTGATGTCAAGGGTTTGTATAAAAAAGCAAGAGATGGTGAAATAAATTTATTTACTGGTGTTTCAGATCCTTATGAACCTCCTAAAAATCCAGAAATTGAGTTAAGGACTGATCAGGAAACCCCAGAGGAATCTGTTGCTAAAGTGATAGAGTACTTAAAAAAAGGTGATTTCATATGAGTAAAAGAGCAGTTTTTGTGGGCAGATGGTGTCCTTTTCATAAGGGACATTTATCTATTATGCAGCCGAAGATTGACCAAGGAAAACCTCTTTTAATTTTGGTGCGGGACACTCACTATGACATATATCCTGCTGAGCTTCGTAAGCGGATGATTGAGGCTACTATGGTCAAGCTTAAAGTTGATGCCAGGGTAATGATTATTGATGATATAGAGAGTATAAACTATGGGCGTGGTGTGGGTTATGAGGTTAATGAAGTCCAGGTAGATAATAACATACAGAGTATTTCTGCTACTGATATAAGGAAAAAGATTGATAGTAACGATGTTTCATGGAAAGAATGTATGGCTCCAGGGGCAGATAAGGTTTTAGAAGATTATCTGGCTAAAAGGGGTATTGTTGTCTGGCTGACTGGTCTTCCAAAATCTGGTAAAACTTCCATTGCAAACCTTGCAACAGATATGCTTATGAAATCAGGTTTCCGTATAGAAAATCTGGATAGTAATATTATGAGAAAAAAGATAACCAATAATTTAGGGTACTCTAAAAGTGATAGGGAGAAGAATATTGAAAAAGCAACATTTATTTCACAGCTTTTGGCGAGGAATGGTGTGATTGCTCTAAGCTCATTTATAACACCTTATGAATCAATAAGAGAGAGTATAAGAAAACAAATTGAAAAAGAAGCGCGATTTGTTGAAGTTTATGTGAAAGCAAGTATTGAGAATTGTGAAAAAAGGGATGATGATGGGCTCTATGAAAAAGCAAAATCAGGGGAAATTGAAGGCTTTACAGGAGTTTCAGACCCTTTTGAGGAGCCTAAGAATCCTGAAATTATTTTAGATACAGATAATAATTCAATACAAGAGTGCAGCAAGAAACTTGTTGAGTTTCTTGCTCCTTTAATATAGGTGTAAAAAATGAAAATTTTAGTAACTGGCGCAGCGGGTTTTATTGGCTCACAAACAGCTTTAGCTCTTTCAAAGAAAGGTTATTCAGTTATAGGTGTTGATAATTTTAATGATTATTACGACCCTAAGCTGAAAAAAAGTCGGCAGCAATTGTTAAAAAACAGTGATATTCCAATATTTGAAGGCGATGTTTCAGATTATTCATTTATGGAAAGTATTATTAAGGATGGTAATTTCAACAAAATATTCCACTCAGCTGCGCAGGCAGGAGTTAGGTATTCTATAGATTATCCATTTACTTACGAAAAATCAAATATTTTGGGAACTTTGACTTTACTTGAATTATCCCAAAAATATGGTATAAAGGATTTTGTGCTATCTTCTTCAAGCTCAGTTTATGGCAATAATAATGAACTTCCCTTTACTGAGAATGACAGAGTTGATTATCCCATTTCAATTTATGCAGCATCTAAAAAATCAAATGAAGAGATGTGTTACGTCTATTCGCATTTATATGGCTTGAATTGCACATGCTTAAGGTTTTTTACTGTATATGGACCATGGGGTAGGCCTGATATGGCATTATTCAAGTTTACTGATAGAATCCTTAGGGGCAAGCCAATTGATGTTTATAACAATGGGAAGATGGCAAGGGATTTTACTTATATAAAAGATATTGTCTCAGGCGTAATTTGCGCGATTGATAATACTTTCTCTTTTGAGGTGTTTAATCTTGCAAGAGGGGAATCAATACCTCTTATGGACTTTATTTTAGCACTAGAAGATTCTTTGGGCAAAAAAAGCGAAAAAAATATGTTGCCGCTCCAGCCAGGAGATGTGCGTGAAACTTCAGCAGATATAAGGAAGGCTAAAGACAAATTGGGTTATAAGCCTGAAACATCTGTTAAGGAAGGTGTAGCCAGCTTTGTTTCTTGGTATAAGGATTATTATGGTTATTGAAAATCTCGGGAGAGATTTGAATAGGGGTAAAATAACAAAAATCCTTTGGATTTTTGGAACATCCAGAGCTGTGCTCTGGATTGTACCCTTGTTCCATACTCACTACCGTTCGTGGCTTAAAATACATTTTAATTTTAGGTTGGGGTTAACAAAAATTCATCGATTTTTTGTTTCAAGAAATGGAAACATTTCTTTGTAGCCGTCTTGCGTCGATTTTTTGTTATTAGTTTCTACCAATTCCTTTATAAGTGAATCCTAGAGCTTTGATTTCTGTGGGATTATATATATTCCTTCCGTCGATAATCACAGGTCTATTCATAAGGTCTTTTATTTTTTCGAAATCAGGATTTCTGAATTCATCCCATTCTGTGACGACAATTAGAGCATCAGCATCTTGTGTAGCTTCTATATTATTTTGGAAAAAGTTTACATCTTCAAGGACTTTTTTTGCATTATTTTCAGCTACAGGATCGAATACATTAATCTTTGCGCCTTTTTGTTTAAGTTTTTTTATGATTTCAATACTTGGGGCTTCTCTTATATCATCTGTTTTTGGTTTAAAGGAAATTCCCCATATTGCTATTTTCTTATTCTTAACATCCATTAGATCTTCAAGTTTTTTTACAACAGTTGTCTTTTGCTTATCGTTTGCTTTGTCAACAGCCTTGAATATCTCACTTGAGCAATCATAATCTTCTAATGTTGATATAAGGGCCTTGACATCTTTTGGAAAACAGCTTCCTCCATAACCTACTCCTGCTTGCAGAAATTTTGATCCTATTCTACTGTCAAGTCCTATTCCTTTAGCTATTTCTTTAATATCTCCTCCGAGCTTTTCACAAAGGCAGGAGAGTTGGTTCATAAAACTTATTCTTGTTGCAAGCATTGTATTGGCTGCGTATTTGATTATCTCTGCGCTTTTAATGTCTGTGAACATAAGGGGTCTGTTAGCTCTTGCGACGTCTTTGTAGATAGATTCCATAATATCTTGCGCTTTTTTGCTTTCTACTCCTATAACTATTCTATCAGGGTTTTGAAAGTCGTAAATCGCTCTACCTTCTTTTAAGAACTCTGGATTTGAAACAACGTCAAATTCAAATTTTTCTTTCATGCTTTTATTTACTGATTCTTTTACCTTTTCAGCAGTTCCAACAGGCACTGTACTTTTATCTACAATTATTTTATATCCGTTGCCGTGCTCTCCTATCTTTTCAGTTACACTCCATACTGCGCTGAGGTCAGCTTTTCCATCAGGAGTTCCTGGAGTTCCTACAGCAATAAAGAGAACTTTTGAGTTTTTTATTGCGTATTCTGAATCAGTACTAAATATTAATCTTTCTTCTTGAACATTTTTGTCAACTAAGTCTTTAAGACCTGGCTCATATATAGGTATTATTCCCTTTTTTAGTCCTTCTATCTTTTCTTTATCAATGTCAATACATATTACCTTATGCCCTAGGTTTGCAAGACATGTACCTGTAACCAAACCAACGTATCCTGTTCCAAACATTGCTATTTCCATTTTACATCAAAATAATTGGGTAAAATATTATTTTAAAAAGGTTGTTAATCTTTGATAGGGAATAATAGTTTAACGTATATCAATTTTACCTTGTTTTTCTATATTCTCAAGAGTATCATAAACTTGTCTTTCCATTGTTTTGCAAGTCTCTTTGTCAAGGCCTTTTGTATTTAAAAATGAGTAAAAAATATTATCACCTATTTCTACACAACTTTTTAGAAGTCTTTTGTTAAGATCGGTTTTCCATTTTTTATTATTCTTATTAAGTTCAACCAGCATTTCTTCTAGTGATTCAAATGATGTTATGATCGCATTTAAAATAACTTCTTTACTTAGTGTTTCCACTTTTTTAAAAAGTAGTATTTTGTGCTTCTTTTATGCAGGACTAGAATTTCTTGCAGACTATCTTCAAAATTACATAGGTATATGTATAATTGGTCCAAGTCATGTTTTTTTATAGTATCTTCTTTTATTTTTTTAGTGATACTTTCAATGTTATGCTTGAATCTAAAAAGTGATGATCTAAGTCTGCTTATTCCTTCTTTGAAAGAGATGTCATAAATTTCACTTAATATTACATCCTGTTTAATGGATATAATTTTTGATGTTACCATTGCAATCATCAAAAGGCCAAGCAGAATCTCAATTACAGCAACCATCTTGAATAATCCAATTGGCACTATGTCTCCATAGCCAAGTGTGGATGCTGTTATAAAACTAAAATATAGAGAATCCGGAAAACCTTGCACCTTTTTATCAAGTGAATCATAGTATAAAAAATTATTTTGCGTTGAAGCGAGATTAAAATAAATTGCGAAGCATGCTATTATTATTAACCATACAATTAGTAGATTCTTAAATTCGAGCGAGTCAATAAATGTTTTGAAATTCCTGTGTTTGATTTTATTGAATATTTTTCGTTTGAACCTGGCCATTGTGTTTTATTTTTCAGTTTTGAATATTTCGCTTTTAAGAGTTATTTGTATTTTTCTAACTCATCTTTATGTGGGGTTATGGTAACAAATGACGCTATAAACATCATCAGAAAAAGTGTGCAGAATGCGACTCCCAGTGAAAGTCCAAAGTCAATACCATTAGTGTTGAAGCTCTGAGGAAATATTTTACTGAAAATACCTTCAGAAGTATAAACTATAGAAATCATGAAACCTATAAGACTTATAACCATTGCAGTTGGTGGTGTTAGTGGCTTAACCATATTTATGCCTATATCCTTTTTTATAAATACTTTTTTAATTTCTTTATAGTGATAATTGATTTGTGTATTTTTTTTCGCGGTTACTATCTACGAGTATTAAACAATCTTTTTAAAGAATTGAAGTGCAAAGTATTATAATTTTCGTGTAAAATGGTAAATATGCGTAAGTTCCTATTTAATAAAAGAGGTGTCAACTATGAACATTGGCGTGTTTCTATGTGAAGGAGACGAAGAGATAAAAAAAGTAATCGATATGGAGAGGCTTAAAAGCGTTGCTTCTCAGGAAGAAGAGGTAGGTTATGTTTCATTGCAACGGGAGACACTTTGTAGTGTAGAAGGACAGCAAAAGATGCTGGAAGATATTAAAGCTAACAGTATTGATCACGTTGTAGTTGCTGCATGTACACCAAAGCTCTATGAAGACAAATTCAGGAAAGTTTTGGAAGGAGTTGGTATTAACCCTGGAAATCTTGTTGTTGCAAATATAAGAGAACAGTGTGCTTATGCTCATAATAATAATCCTGAAACTGCTCAGAAAAAGGCAGAGCTTTATACTAAGTTGGCAATTGAGCAGGTAAAGCTAACGAAACCTTTGTCTTTGGAAAAAGTTAAAGTCACTAAAAGTGCTTTAGTTATTGGTGGTGGCTGGTCTGGTTTAAGGGCTGCTTTAGGAATTGCAAAAAAAGGATTTAAAGTTGACCTACTTGAAAAGACAGACCAACTAGGTGGTAGTCTTATAAATTATACTAGATTGCCTCCTAAAGATGAAAGTACCTTAGGTGAACTTAAAGATATAATTTCAGAGGTAGTTTCTAACAAAAATATTACTATTCATAAAAAAGCGACAATTAAAAAAAGTAAGGGTTTTCCTGGCGAATATAATGTGACCTTTGTTGAAGGTGAGGAGAAAAAGCAGCTTACTGTTGGTGCAATTGTTGTTGCAATAGGGCATTCTGAATATTTGGCAAAAGAATTTGATAAGAAGAATAACCCAGATGTTGTTTCACTAAGTGAATATAACCAAATGCTTTTTGCTAATGGTGCAACAAATGGTAACATTATCCGGCCATCTACTGGTGAGACTCCTAAAAGTATTGCCTTTATTCAGTGCAATGGGAGTTTGGATCAGCGTAAAAACAATTATTGTTCTAAGTATTGCTGTGATATGACTGCCTCGTCTGTGAGACAGACCTGGCACAGGATGCCGGGTATACCTATCACAGTATATTATAAAGAGATTAGGGCTTTTAATAATGTTAGTGAAGTTTATCTTAAAGACACACAAGCGATGAAAAATGTGACTTACAAGCAAGGTATTCCTGAAAGTATAGATTCAGATTTAATTGTTTTGGCTAATGCTGTTGAGCCTGCTGATGATACAGATGCTGTAAGAAAAGTATTGGTTCTTGATAAAGATAAGAACGGCTTTTTCAGGGAGGCTGATTATCTTATGAACAGAGTCTCAACATATGACCCCGGAATGTTTGTTGTTGGTACTTGTTCAGGTCCTAAAACAATTACTGAAAGAATCCAGGATGCGAGAGTTGCTTCAGATTTAGTAACTGATTTATTAGCAAATGAAGAACTTACGAAAGAGTTGTATGTTTCAAAAACAAATGAAGATTTATGCGGAGGTTGCGGTACTTGCATAAGGACTTGTCCTTTCGGTGCTATAACAAACGAGCAAAGAAAGGATACCAACAGGGGAGTAGCTGTTGTTGATAAAGCTCTTTGCAGGGGTTGTGGTAATTGTGTAAGTGCGTGCCCACAGAATGCAAGGGACTTGGTACTTTATCCTAGCTTGATGTTGCAAAAGAGTGTTGAGGTATTGAGTAATTATGACCTTGATGGACCAAAAATATTAGTTTATGCTTGTAATGGTTGCGCATATCCTGCAATTGATCAGGCAGTTAGAGTAGGATATGAATTGCCTCCGAATATCTTCGTAGTAAGAACTCCATGCTCAGGCCGTGTTGATACACAATTTATAGAGTATGCATTAACTCATGGTTTTGATGGAGTAATGGTAGGTATGTGTGAAACAAATTCGTGCCATTACATTGTAGGAAACGAGGATTGTTGTAAAAGAATTGATTTATTGCAGCCGCTTCTTGAGTCTAAAGGGATATCGCGTGAAAAGATATATCTTGCGCCAATCTGTTTTTCAAGAGGAGAAGATGCAATTAATGCGGTTAATGACTTTTTGGACAAGCTAAACAAACTTGAGGAGGGTAAAAATGAGTAAGCCAACTGCACTATTAATAGCTTTTGGAGGTTGTAATGGTTGTCATGTGACCATCACAGATTTATATGAAAAGGTTGGAGAACTTTTTGACGTAATAGATCTTAGTTGGGGTTCTGTATTGACTGATTACAAATACAAGGATATGCCACAAGTGGATATTGCTCTTATTGAAGGGACAATATGCAATGAGGAGAATGTTGAGATTGTCAAAAAGGTAAGAGAAAATTGTAAGGTTTTGGTTACCTTGGGAACTTGCTCTTCATATGGAGGTATTCCTGGATTGAGGAATTACTATAGTGTTGATGATGTTCTAGAAACAGCTTATAAAAAGACAGTTTC
>JBNJGV010000022.1:20454-23698 GCA_051819785.1 Nanobdellota archaeon
TAGTCAATAAAGAAGATTTACCAGGAACTGTTTATAGGTTTGCTTTACCCTCTTCAATTATAGAGGGCAATGTTAAAGATAATAATGCGACCTTGCAGCCTAAAGGAGGTGAGCAAAATGAGTAAAGTAGTAACTATTGAGCCCTGCTCACGACTTGAGGGACACGGGAAAATAACTCTTCATTTGGATGATTCAGGGAATCTTTCTGATGCAAAGTTCCATGTTGTTGAATTCAGGGGTTTTGAAAAATTTATGGAAGGTAGAAAAATATGGGAAGCACCGCGGATAACTCCAAGGGCATGTGGAATTTGCCCAGTGAGCCATCATCTTGCTTCAGCAAAAGCTTGTGATGATCTTTATGGTGCGCAGATTCCTAAAGCAGCACAATTGATACGTGAAATGATGCATATGGGTCAAATGATACATTCTCATGCATTGCATTTCTTTTATTTGGCATCACCGGATTTTTTCTTTCCAACAGATGCGTCAAAAAGGAACATTTTAGGTATCTTGGGTCAGAATCCTGATTTGGCCAAAAAAGCCATACAATTGAGAAAAGCAGGTCAAGAGATTATTCGTGTAACTGGAGGAAAGAGAATACATCCAATAACTGCTCTTCCAGGAGGAGTTAGTAAACCAATAACTCAGGAAGAAAAATCAAAATTAGCTGATTATATTAAATCTGCTAAGGCTATGGCTTTGGATTTATTGCCTGTTGCTAAAAAGATATTTCAGGCGAATACTCAACTTATCCAAGGTTTTGCACCGGTTCAGACGAATTATATGGGTATGGTTGATGGTAATAATCTAGCTCTTTATGATGGAAAGATTGCAGTAGATAGTCCTGAAGGAAAGAGGCTTGCAGAATTTGATAAGGATTATACTCCTTATGTTGGTGAAAAGGTTGCTGCATGGTCTTATATGAAGTTTCCTTTCCTAAAAAACATAGGTTGGCCAGATGGGTTGTATAGGGTAGGTCCTTTAGCAAGACTTAATGTTGCTGAGCAGATAGCTACTCCTATGGCAAACCAAGAATTGCAAGAATACAGGAACTTTTTTAATACCCAAAGGCAAGTGCATGGCACTTTACAATATCATTGGGCAAGATTGATCGAGATATTGTATGCTGCTGAAAGGGCTGAACAGATTTTACAAGACCCGGAATTTATGTCAACAGATGTAAGGCAAAAACTACAGCCTAAAGCAGGAGAGGGTATTGGTATAATTGAAGCTCCAAGGGGGACACTTTATCACCACTATAAGTGTGATGAGACAGGGTCAATTACCATGTGCAATATGATTGTTGCAACAGTCGGAAATAATGCCGGGATTAATATGTCAGTAAAAGAGGCTGCGAAGCAATATGTATCTGGTTCTAAACTTGAAGAGCCGGTTATGAACATGGTTGAGATGGCTGTAAGGGCATATGATCCTTGTTTAAGTTGTGCTACACATGCTGTCGGTCAAATGCCTCTTGATGTTTCTCTTTATAACAATAAAGGGAAGATTATTGACAAAGTAACCAAAGAATAATTTTTTTATATTTTTAGCTTTTTCTTGAATTTTAATTTATTTTGTCGCTTTTTTTGTTAATAGATTTTTCCATAATCTTTATTAAGATTGTTACAATTAATCCTAAAAGGAAAAATATTATTATAAATGGTAGATTGTTGCTTGTTATTTCAGGTGATATCTTTTTTAGTGGGATTGCCAACGAACCAATTACAATTCCCATCAAAAAAAATAATGTCTGTGAATGCCATCTTTTCAAAATATAGTTAATAATTCTAGTACTTATTGTGATTCCCAAAATAGCACCAAGAGCGAAGATTAAAAAATAATTTATTTTTTGGGTAAGATTATGCAACACTTTTAGCATAAATTCGTATGACCCCATTATTAATAAGATGTATGCTCCAGATATACCTGGTAAAATCATTGCATTGATTGCAAAAAAGCCTGATAGAAATGTGTAAAATAAATTTATTTTTGGTTCCAGAGGAATCAAAAAAGATAGGCCTAATCCAATTAATATTCCTGGTAGAATAAATAAATACCCACTTTTAGACTCAATTTTATTATAGATTAATTTGATTGATGAGATAATCAATCCTATAAAAAAAGTCATTGTGTAGATAAATTGTTTATTTAGAAGGTATTCAATAATTCCGGAAAATATTAAAATTGCTGAAATAATACCCAAGCCAAGAATTATTAGAAATTGTAAATCGAATTTTGATAGTTCTTTTTTTTTCTTACTAAATTTTTTGATATCGAAAAGTGATAAAGCAGTTATCAGAAATTCTTTTGAAATTACCCCTTTTATTGCCTTTATAAGTCTTTCATATATCCCTGAAATAAGGGCAATCGTTCCTCCGGAAATACCCGGAATTAAATCACATATACCCATCAGAATTCCTTTAAGCAATATAATTATGTTTTTTTTATATGATTTAGTCATTTTGTGAAGTTTATTTTTTTTGTATATAAATTTACTTGCTAGGGGTTGGACAATCTGATTAAATAAGGGAGTATAAATCTTTTGAGGTGTTTGTTATCTTTTTATTTTGATTTATCTAACAGGTTTAAACCTTTTTATCAGTTGGTATATTGGTCCTTGGCTAGTTAGAGTGCTTTTATATAAAGCAATTGATGTGATTTTACTTTCGATTTCTTTTTTTTCAACATTTTTTATTTTTTCAATAAGCTCTTTTTGTTTTTTTTGTTGTGATTTTACTCTGGCAATTGTTATATGTGGATTGTATTTTTTATCCATTTTAATTGTTGTATTTGCAAGTGTGGATTCAATGTCTTTATGTAACTTTTTTATTTTAGTTGAAGGTTTTACACCTGCCCATATAACTTTGATATCTTTACCTTTACTAAAATAACCTATCCCATATGTTTTTATGGTAAAAGGAGAGAAGTTTATTCTTGAAAGACTTGCTTTTATGTTTTCAATTTGGTCTGTTTTACCAAAGAATTTAAGCGTTATATGATAACTTGTTACAGGTTTTAAATCAATATTTGTTGCGTTTAGCTGTTTATATATATTGTTAAGGTAGTTTTGAATCTCTTTGTTTACATCTAATGCTGCAAAGATTCTCATAGTATAATCTTTTATTTGAAGCTTTATAAATCTATTGAATTCTTAGGAATAAAACAAATTAGAAATAAAAAATTGAATTTTTTGAAATTAATAATCAAATTGTGGTTTATTGTCTTTCTTCGTCTTCTTCATCAG
>JBNJGV010000023.1:0-22108 GCA_051819785.1 Nanobdellota archaeon
ATAAAACTTTCTTGTTCTAATCTTCTGCAATTTTTTGTAAAAAATTAAACTATCACTAGCGAAAAGCTTAAATTCTCTTAAGGTTATAAACCCTGTATGAAGATTATTCATCTGGGAGGAGTTGTTTTAGGAATTTTATTAATTACAATATCCAGAATGTTCTGGATTAATGTATGCTTTACAATTGCAGAAGCCTACGATACTTTAGGAAAATCAACTTGCGAGTCGTTCCAGACGTTCTTCTTTTGGGCAGGAATAACAATTGCTATTATTTCAGCAATCAAATTCCTATTCAAATGAAAACTCAATTAAATAAAAAGAATGAAGAATACAAAGAATCACTTTAGAGGATCTTTTTTACCATAAACTATATTATACTTTATAGGCCGATACTCCGAACATGGCTTGACAGGGAGTAAATGCTGGCAAACAATATCCAACCACTGCCGCTTTGGCTCAAGAGCCCTTTGATCAGATTTCATGGAATAATTATTATTTTGATAGACAACCCTAAAAAGCGCGACATCCGAGTCTATTAAAAAATCCTCTTCAAAAGCCTCAAAGCTCCGGGTTAGTTTCTCAAGATTCTGCGGGTCTATTTTAGTAAGAATATATTTAGCAACACCCTGATTAGTTATACGGGTAAGCGAACGTGATTCTGTGCTTCCTGCATAAGTTGTAAAATCAAAACCGTTCTTTCTTAAAATATGTGAGCCATTTGAAGCAGCAGTTCTTTTTCCTCCTATAATATGACTAAAGCCGTGATACTCAAAAAATTTATGCGTAAGATTTTTTTCAAGGGTCTCATCAAAAGATCCGTTGTCTGAAAACGAATTTTCTAAATAACCTAGCTCATTGGCAAGCTCCTCTACCGAATTCACAAAATTTTTCACAACAGGAACCCTATAATGAGTCATACCATATCTTGGCTTAGAATGAGAACTATCCAATTGGCTAACAAGCATAGCTAAATCTGTATTTTTAAGGTTCTCAAGAGTATTCTTAAAATCCTTTCCAACCGCCTGCTGGTCCTTGTTAAAATTATTTACAAAATAAGAATCCATCAAAGTACTTTTTTCTTTCTTCAGATTTTCTTTATTAAGCCGATTTTCTTTTCTGAAGCGAAAATCCCATTTAAGTTTCTCAGTAAGGTTTTCTTTTGTAAGAAAAATCAAGCAGGAATTATGAAAATCAGCAGCAGATTCAGAAATCACATCTCCCGAAACATTAATTGGCCTGAGACTTTCAGGCTGCACAAAAGGATAAGGCGCTTCATTGTTTCTCTCTTTAAATTCATGATAACTATCAACTAAAACATAATCTGTAATAACAGAATCCATAAAGCCTTGTGCTTCTTTATATTTGCAATCTATCTCTCTTTCGCTAAAAACTTCTTCCCATTCAATCATGTATGTCACAACCGTAAAATAACAAAAAATATAAAGAAAGAGAAACTAGCTTATATTTATTTCTTTCTCCTCAAGCCATGAAGAGCAGTTGAAAGTCCAGCTCCAACGGCAGCACCTACACTTGCCGCAATTATAGCTGCTTTTTCAGGATTCTTTTTCATATAACCCTTAGTTTTTTTCTCAGCCTGCTCATATTTTTTCTTAAGGTTTGCAAGTTCCTTCTCAGCTACCTGCTGAGCCCTTTGTACCTGTTCCTGAGCAGCCTTTTTGGCCTGAGAAACCTTCTGCTGAGTTGAAGGGTTCTTTTTTGCGGCTGACTTTTTGGCAGTCTGCTTTTTAGTTGTTTTCTTATTAGCAGATGTTGCCTTTTTAGTGGTTTTTTTTGTTGCCATTATCTATCACCTTTTGTTTTTCTCAATATTAAGCCTCATCATTAAAGAGACTACAAGGAGTATAAGACCAATTACAAGAAGAGACCATCCATGGTGTACATTAAAGTACTCTTCCAATAAAAGTATAACAGAAACCAGGATAAAAAGCACACCTACAAGGAAAAAGATGTAACTTCCAAGATACCTTGATATAAGTTTAATTGTTGATTCAATATTTACCCTTATTGTCTTGAACATAGTCTCAAAAAATTTCCTTGAAGCATCATATATAAAGTGAGTACTTCTGTCCTTTAATAAAGATTCAAAAAAACCCTCCTTTTTACCTTCTTTCTTTTTATTATTCGTCATAAAAACATAATAATCAACTTACTATTTAAATTTAATTGCTTAAAACAAAAAATTTGGAAAAATAAGGTCCATTAAGTAAAGGTGAAAACTAATGCTCAAATCCTTTTGAATATATTATACTTTGATTTGAAGTTATAAACATTGCCTCAACTGAACTAATATTTTTAACAACCTCCATTCCCTTGTCAGGCCCCATTGCGAAAAGGCCGGTTGACAAGGCATCTGCCATTGTTGCATTAGAAGCTATAACTGTTACAGAAATACATTCATTTGCTGAGTATCCAGTATTCGGGTCTACAATATGATGAAAAGTTTTGTTTTTGTTAAAGTATCTCTCGTAATTTCCGGAAGTAGTAATAGCCTTTGAATTAAGATTAGCTTTTATAATATAATCCCTGTTCTTCTTAGGGTCTTTTATTGCTATCTTCCATGGCTGATTATTACCTTTTTTCCCATAACCATATAAATCACCGCCTGCATTTACCAAAGCCGAATCTATACCGAGAGATTTCAATTTATCAATTGCCTTATCAACTGCATAACCTTTAACAATACCCCCGAAAGTCACAGCCATAGAATTATTACGCAGCCTAACAGCATTATCCTTAATAACAATATTATTTGAATTTACATTTTCAAGAGCAGCGTTGATTTCCGCGGGAAAAGGAGGCTTGTTCCTTTTACTAAAGCTTTCATCATATAAATTTAAAACAGGCTGCACAGTTACATCAAAAGACCCATTAGTTAATCCGGAATAATATTTTGATCTTTTTATTAAAAATTTAAACTCGTCATCAGCCTGAATTTCCTTTTTTTGGTTTAGATTATATGCAAAAGAATTATTTTTATAGATAGAGAATTTATCTTCAATTCTTGAAATCTCACTAAATGCCTCTTCAAATCCATTCCTGGCATTTTCTGCAGAATCTGCATATAACGTTATGGTTACAAAAGTATCCATCATTTCTCTTGATTGCTGGAACTCCCTTTCAATGCCGCAAGAAGACACTAATAAAGCAGTTAATATCAGCATTACAAATACAAAGGCTCTCATCTTTTAAAGTAGTAACCAGCAATTTAAAAGCTTTTTGAGGTAATAGCCATCATTAAACAAACTAGAAAAATAAATTTTATAAATATAAGTTTATTCAATTATGCAATGTTCAGTTTTAAAAGAGGTGTAAAGCTACCGGAATATAAACCCGGGAAAAATTCCAGAATAATCAAAATGGATATTCCCGAAAAATTAATAATTTCTCTAAGCCAACATATAGGAAAACCAGCAACCCCGGTTGTAAATCAAGGCGATTATGTAAGTAAATTCCAAAAAATAGCTCAAACAGATGGGAATATTTCAGCCAATATACATGCGCCAACATCTGGCATAATAAAAGAAATAAACAAAGCCATAATTCTTGAGCCAGACAAAGAGGATAAAGCAATTAAGCTAAACGAGCATGAAGCTAAAAAATTAGAAAAAGAAAAAATAATTCAACTAATAAAAGAAGGAGGAGTAGTGGGCATGGGAGGGGCACAGTTTCCAACCCATGTCAAGCTTGATACTTCTGAAAATATTGATGAGTTTATTCTGAATGGATGCGAATGTGAGCCATACCTTACAACAGACCATAGATTGATGCTTGAACATGCTGATGAAATAGTACAAGGCATGAAGCTAATGATGAAAGCAACCGGCGCCAAAAAAGGAATAATAGCAATAGAAAAAAACAAAAGTGATGCATTCAGAAAGATTCACAAGCTCGCATGCAAAGAAGGTATAAAGACTGAAATCCTTAAAACAAAGTATCCTCAAGGCGCAGAAAAGATGCTGATATATGCATTAACTAAAAAAAAGGTTCCTCCCGGAAAGCTACCATCCTACGTAAATTGTGTTGTAAATAATGTAGCAACAGCAAAAGCAGCTTATGATGCAGTAATCAAAGGAAAGCCCCTTGTACAAAGAGTGGTTACAGTAACAGGAGACACTAAAAAAACAAAAAATATCATGGCAAGAATAGGTACTCCCCTTCAGGATTTAATAGATATTATAGGAAGACCTAAAAGCATTAAAAAGGTAATACAAGGAGGACCAATGATGGGCTCTTCAGTTGATTCAACTGAAAACTCAACTATTTCAAAAGGTTCAAGTGGAATTGTCTTACAAAAAAAACCGTTGAGTAAAAATTATGATAACTGCATCAGATGCGGAAAATGTCTAGAGGTCTGTCCAATGAATTTGGTGCCTGCTAAAATTGTTCAACTATCAAAAAATGATATGTTTGAAGAAGCCAAGAAGATAAATGCCATGGATTGCATAGAATGCGGCTGTTGCGCATACTCCTGCCCCTCCAGCATCCCTCTTGTGCAATATATTAGATTAGCAAAGAAAGGAATAAAAAATGAATCTGGTAAAGAGTAGCTCCCCGCATATCAGGGCAAAATGGAACAAAGATACAATTATGGGTTTAGTATTAATAGCTTTGATTGCACCTGCCGCTTCAGGAGTTTATTTTTTCGGTAAAAGCGCTCTATTAATAATCATTGTTAGTGTACTTACAGCATTGATAACAGACTTAGCAATGCAGATAATTACTAAGGGTATAAGTAAACTAATAAATCTTTCATCCATTGTTACAGGTTTACTATTAGCTCTAATCCTGCCGCCAACAGTTCCTCTCTGGATACCCGTAATAGGAACATTTTTTGCTGTAGCAATAGGTAAATATGCGTTTGGCCCGGGAAATAGCATATTCAACCCTGCCCTTGTAGGAAGAGCAATACTTGTAGTGTCCTGGCCAAAAATTATGACTAAATGGATAAATCCTGATGGTATAAGTTCAGCAACTCCTTTAGCTTCAGGGATAAAACCAATGTATACAGATATTTTTATAGGTAACATAGGAGGGTGTATAGGAGAAACCTCAGCTATCGCATTAATAATTGGAGGAATATTTCTAATAAGCGCAAAAGTAATTGACTGGAAAATCCCGGCAACTTATATATTATCATTCAGCCTGCTATTGGTCCTGGCAGGACATGATCCCTTATTTCATGTGATGGCAGGAGGAATATTGCTGGGAGCATTTTTTATGGCTACTGATTATGTTACTATTCCAATTACGCCAAAGGGAAGGATAATCTTTGCAACAGGGTGCGGGGTACTTACATTTTTGTTCAGGATTTTTTCCTCCATGCCAGAAGGAGTAATGTATTCAATACTCCTTATGAATGCATTTGTCCCTCTTATAGAAAGGCTTACAATCCCTAAACCATTCGGGTATGAGGTGAAAAATTGAAGAATAAAACAATAACTCAAGTAGGGATTTTAACCCTTATCTTAGTTACCTCAACTATATTATTGGTCTGGACTAATAAGTATACTGAACCCTTAATAAAAAAAAATGAAGAAAATAAACTTAATGATAAACTGACCACGTTGTTTCCGGAAATGGCATATTCAAAAATAAAAGATACTAAAGTTAGCCAAATTGAAACTATGTATGAAGTTTATAATAGACAAAATAATCTATTAGGCCATGCAGTAGTAAGTTCTGCATATGGCTATCAAAGTGAAATCAAATTATTAGTAGGGTTTAGAGAAAAAAACAAAATAGATTCAGTAATTATTCTCGAGCAAGCAGAAACAGCAGGCATAGGCGACAAAATAACTAAAAAAGGATTTATGGAGCAATTCAACGACCTAAATAAAAAACAAGCAAATCTTAAAAAAAAAGGAGGCGAAGTTGATTCAATAACCGGAGCAACAATATCATCAAAAGCTGTTGTAAAGGCGATTGAAAAAGCTTTCGAGGAGGTTGACAAATAATATGGGATATTTCACAGACGGGATAATCAAAAGAAACCCAATATTTGTACAATTGCTAGGTTTATGTCCTTCGCTTGCTGTAACTACCAGCCTTGAAAATGCACTTGGTCTTGGGTTTGCAACTTTGTTCGTATTATTTTTCTCATCATTAATTGCTTCATTAATAAGAGGGATTATTCCTCAGAATGTCAGGATCCCCTCTTTTATAATAATAATAGCAGCTTTTGTAACTATTTCAAGCATGCTTATGGAAGCCTTTTTCCCGTCAATACATCAAGAGTTAGGAATATACATCCCGCTGATAGTGGTTAATTGCCTTGTACTTGGAAGAGTGCTAAGTTTCAGTTATAAAAATAAAATCATACCTACTGCGCTTGATTCACTTGGAACTAGCCTGGGCTTTATAGGTGGATTGTGTATAATAGGTATATTAAGGGAGCTTCTTGCAACAGGAAAAATAAACATAATAGGAACAAACTTAGTAACCCTGCCCATAGGAAAAATATCATTGATGGCGCTCCCACCCGGAGCTCTTATAGTTATGGGACTTTTGTTAGCATTTTTTAACATAATCAAAGGGTGTAAAAAATGAGCGATATATTTTTTATAATTATCAGCGCAATATTTGTAAATAATGTAGTTCTAATGAAGTTTTTGGGCATGTGCCCCTTCTTTGGAGTGTCAAAAAATCTTAAACCGGCAATTGGCATGAGTTCAGCAGTAACTGTTGTAATGACCATAGCATCCTTTGCCACATGGCTTTGTTACAGATTAGTGCTTGAGCCTCTGGGAATGGGATACTTAAAGATAATAATATTTATTTTTGTTATAGCTTCATTAGTCCAATTAGTCGAATTAATAATAAAAAGATACAGCAAACCATTATACAAAAGCCTCGGGATTTATCTACCTCTTATAACAACAAATTGCGCAGTATTAGGAGTAGCATTTCTTAATATCACTAATGAATATAGCCTTATAAATAGTGTTATATATGGCTTCAGCTCAGGTATCGGCTTTACAATAGCCCTTTTGATTATGTCAGGAATAAGAGAGAAATTAGAGCTCAGCGATGTGCCCAAAGCAATGAGAGGAGTCCCTATAGCATTTATCTCTGCAGGACTGATTTCGCTTGCATTTTTAAGTTTTAAGACATTCACATGATAAAGATGTTATGGATAATTATATTTTCAGCTGGAATTGCAATATTTTTTGGCACAATACTTGTAACTATAGCAAAAGAGATTGAAAAAAAATCTGATTTGCAAGTAAATGAGATTAAACAAGCCCTGCCCGGAAAAAACTGTGGGGGGTGTGGTTACGCTAATTGTGAAGAATACGCAAAGGCCCTCTCAAAAAACTCAAAATTATTAGGAAAATGCGTATTAGCTGATGAAAAAACCAAAAAAACACTATCAAATATTCTTGGATGTGAAAAAGCCAGCCAAGAAAGTTACATCGCTGTTGTAAAGTGCCAGGGAACTGCAGAATACAAAGCTGAATACAGAGGAATAAAATCATGCAAAGCAGCGCTTCTTCTGGGCCATCCAAAAAAGTGCAAATACGGATGCCTGGGATACGGAGATTGTCTTTCAGCCTGTGAATTTGATGCAATAGATATAAATACAGGTATAGCAAAGATAAACCACACAAAATGCAGAGGATGTGGTAAATGTGTGGAAAAATGTCCTCTTAGTCTGATAAAGCTGATACCCTCATCAAAAAAAGTGGTCATTAAATGCGCATCAACAGAAGACAAAAAACAAAAAAGCATAAACTGCAAAAAGAGTTGTATTGGCTGCGGATTATGCCAAAAGGTTTGTCCAACGCAAGCGATCGAGATAAAAGATGGACTTGCAGTAATAAATTATGAAAAATGCAAAGGTTGCGGATTATGCGCTAAGAAATGCCCAAGGGGAGTTATTGAAAACAAAAATATTTTATATAAAAATAAAAAAGATTAACCATGAAAGAATTCAAGCCAAATAAAAAAGTATTCCTCATTTTCAGGTTCCTCCGGGGAAGCTTAGTAAATCTCTTTGTATTCATAATATTGTGGCTAATATCAAGCCAATTTATCAGAAGATTAACAGATTTCAAATATACATGGGCTATTTTCCTTATTATTTATCTTCTTGTAAGAGTTATCTCTTTAATTAACCTTTATGTGCGATATAAAAAAGAGACTTACATATTTATGGAGGATAAAATAATCAATAAGACAGGGAGCATATTTTCTGATTATGAAACAGAGCTTAATATAAAAAATATTACAAACGTCAGCATGATTCTGCCATTCATAGAATACTGGAGATTCAAAACAGGGCATATCAAGATACAATCCGCCGGAAGCGGCACAACTGAAATAGATATGCTTTCTCTTGAGAAAACCGATAAAATTTACAACCAAATAAAAGAGCTTATGGAATTAAACGGATTCTCACTAGACAAAAAAGAGCTGATACAACAAGAAACCCCGCATATAATTGGAGTGATATTTGAATCCATGAAAAGATTCGTCGCAACACTTGCAGGATTAGGATTTATAATACTTAATATGACGGGCCTGACTGTTGTTTTTTTCAACAAATTCTTTATATTGGCAACACTTGGTCTTGCTTTTGTTTTATTGGGAGTTTTTATATGGTCAATATTAGTTTTTTTTGACCTGAAAAACAGGATATATAGAGTATATTCTGAACTAATAACTTATAATGAAGGATTTCTTACCAAAAGATACGCGTTCATACCACTGGAAAACCTTGCTGATTCTTCAATAAACCAAACACTCGTAGACAGGCTATTTAATCTTTACGATGTTAAGATAAGCTCCCAGGGAGCAGGTCAGGAAATAACTTTTAAGAACATGCTAAATGGCAAGCTTCTTCAAAAGAATCTTGATAAACTAATTGCAAAAACAGATTCATTGATTAAAAAAAAATCAAAAGAAGAAAAAACTGTAACTAAAAAATTACCTAATGAGAATAAGCTCAAAGAAACTAACTTAACTTCATACACTGCAAATTTTCAAATGGATATGATGCGCTCTCTTTTTCCGGTATTCGTATTGATGGTTATATTATTTCCTTTAATACCAATTCTTATATTTACGTTAATACCAATAATTATACAAGTAACAGCTACTAAATTCATTGTTAAAAAAAATAGTATGGAAGAATATTTTAGCTTTATTTCAACAAAATCAAAAGAATTTACAAATGATAAAATTACTGCAATTGTCTTTCGTGAAAGTATTATAGATAAAATATTTGAAACCTTTACAATAAATTTTTGGTCAATTGGCTCTTCACAAGATATAAATTTTAAAAATATAAAAAAAGCACCAGATATTGTTAAATCAATAATTTCTAAATCAGGGATAACTCAAGCACAAAATCAAATATACAAACTTGATTCTTCTTTCAGCCTGAAAAGAATGTTTAAAGCAGTTCTACCATTAACCATAATACTAACAGTCTTACTAATCACGGTACTCATCTTATCAATTTATTTAAAGCATATAATACCTTTCTTAATCTTTTTAACAATTGCAATAATCTTAATGATACTAACAATTATCTATAAAAAGAGATTTTATAGGAATTCAAAATTAACATTCTATAAAGATTATATCCATTTTTCAAAAGGAATACTCATAAAAACGGACTATTATATGCTCTATGAAAATGTAAAAGACATAAAGACAATTAGATATCCTTTCTCGAAAACAGGCTCTATTATATTTAATATTGCAGGAGAACATATGCAAGGACAAGGAAATCAACAAGTGCCAGTATCTAATAATTTCAGAATTAATTACATAGAAGATATAAGTTCTAAAGATGAATTGATTGATTTAATCTTTCACAAAGGTCCAGAAAGTAAAAAGATAAAAGAAATTGAAAACAATATCGACAAGTATAAGCCTGAAATAATAAATCAATATAAACCTTCACTGAAAAACCCATTATTTGTTATGATTACTACAAGCGTGATAATTTTCCCATTGCTTATTTTGATTCCAGTTACAATTCCATTAATCATACTAAAAACTAAAGCGATAACCTACAGGATAGAAGATTATAGGGTAGTTGCCAAATCAGGGGTTATATACAAAAAACAAGTATCCATAGTTTTTGACAAGATTGATTATATAAACACAAGCCAGAATTTTCTTAATAAAATGTTCAAAAACGGCAATGTAACAATAAACACAGCAGGAAGCAGCCAGCCAGAACTGATAATTTCAAACATACCTGATTTTAAAGGTTTTTACAAGACACTAAACAGTCACTACTAAATAGCAAAAAATATTAATGAAAACATAATTCTATCGGTAATGAAAGCCAAAGAAACGCTTACTATTGTAGGGGAAGATATATTTAAGCATCACTCTCAAGGATTCACAAAGAAAATAGCAAAAGATTTTGCAGATGGCAAATTCAGTTTTGAAAACGACGAAATAATTCTGGGAGACAAAAAAACAAGAATCAAAACCAGTGGGCCTCCTGGACCAGGTGATAGATTTGTCAGAAGAATGTTTGAAATATATAATGCACTAAAAAAACAACCAGAGTTTATACCATATGTAGACAATCTTGAAAGCGCTATGCGGACACTCGAAAATAAATATATACAAAACAGAGTGCACAACCCGAAAGCTCCTTATCTTGCATGTTATGGAGAAAATGCAGCCCAATATAGACAAGGTATAGAAGAAATTACCGCGACAGAACCAAAAATACTTGTAGCAGGCGCGATATGCCCATACACAATAGAGCAAGTCATAAGTTTTTCAAAAATTTATAACCCAAATATATATGTCGCTGACAAATCTTTTGAACTTGAAAAGCTGTGTAAAGCAAAAGAATTAGACGCCCTGATATATACCTGTGACCTTACTAATAGACAATCTATAGACTCACTTCCTGATTTCAATATTGTAATAGGAGACAGACTAATGCATGAGCTGCCAGAAGAAAACACCCATGAATTTATAAGAAATATGAGAGAAAGAGAGGCAGGCCTGATGCTAATAAACCATTATGAATCAGCTGAAGACAAAGCATTATACAATTTAATCAAACAGGAATATGTTTCAAAAGATAATACCAATCGATTTAATCTGAATAAATCAGGGGTTAGTTTCAGCTATCTTCCTGACCTATATGAGCTTGAGCAAAGAGACTACAAAATTGAACTAACGCCGAATGAAAATATTTTTACGCTATTGGTTAAACCATAGATAAAATCTAAAAAAGTAAAAGGTAAAAATTACGGTCATCTATAAATGCTGAAGCATTCCAAAATATTTAAAAAGGGACTTAAATCCCTTCAAAGTACCGGTCGCTTGTTGAGTAGATTAGGCAAAAGTTCTCACGCCGAATGAAAAACAGGCATCCAACGCAGAACACATGCGGGAGGTAAAAAATGGCAATTGAAAAAGTAGATATATTAATTGAAGGCGGAAAAGCTACAGCAGCGCCGCCATTAGGTCCTGCTCTTGGTCCGATGGGAGTAAATATTGGTCAGGTAGTGGCCGATATCAATAAGAAAACAGATGATTTTAAGGGAATGAAAGTTCCAGTAATCGTGAGTGTCAATACTGACACAAAAGAGTATTGGATAAAAGTAGGTACTCCACCAGCTTCTGAATTAATAAAAAGAGAAGCAGGAATAAAAAAGGGAGCGACTAATTGCAAATCCGAAACTGTTGCTGATATCAGCATAGAAACAGCTGCTAAAATAGCAAGAATGAAGGGAGATAGCCTTCTCGGTGTTGATTTAGTACAAAAAACCAAAGAAATCCTTGGAGCTTGCAACTCAATGGGTGTAAAAATTGAAGGAAAATACCCAAGTGAAGTTATAAAAGCAATAAACAATGGAGAGTATAAAGACCAAATAATGGCTCTAGCCAAATAATCATTTTAAATCTTTTATTTTTTTATAATTTATTCCAAGTTTTTCTACAATACTCAAAACATTTTGCTTATAATTTCCAAGCCCTTTCCAATCAAGAACTACTAAAGAAGATCCTTCATAAGTTTTGTCTATAGCCTGTTTTAAAATTTCGCTATTAAAATCCTGAAGCATATATTTAGGGCAAACATGGCCGACTGCATATTCAGTTCTTTCAAGGAGTTTATTGAAATTATTGCAGTAATGAGGGCCACCAATACCCACTATTGCAGTTTTATTAGGAATCTTGCGCTTTAAGACTTGATTAATAGTATGCGCAATTATCTTGCCAGAATCCTGATTCTTCCACTCAACCTCACTGCTTCCAATCTCTACAAATAGACAAGGTTTGTCAATTAACGGGCCATGGTGAGTAGCTTCCATTGTAACATCAAAATCTAAAGTATTGTTTTTTACAAGCTCAAGATAAAATTCTCTTTGCAAAGAAGCAAAAGACATACACAACTCATTATCTTTCCCACCCATTTTTGCTGTAGACCAATTGCCAGGAGTATGAACACAAAAGCATGGCCTTTTCTCCTTTGAAACATGGCGTGTAGCAAAGATTACTATCTCACCCTTTGTTTTGATATTATCTGCATCAAGAGTATCCTTATTTATCTTGATTAACTCAAAATTCTCTTTTGGAAATCCTTTTAGGTGTTCAAAGATATTCATACCTGCGAGGTCTTTTTCAGAAATTATTACTGAGTACATTATTTATACTTTAAATTATTCAAATTTATAATTATTCCGTTTTTAACGACTTATTAGCATGGAATTCAAATCTTTTTCTAATTTCGATGCTAAATTTTATAAATTAATTAACTTGGCAGTATACTGATGCCTGACATAGATACACAAAAACAAGTCAAATATAAATCGGATAATTATAAAAGTTTTAGTAATAACTTGGAGGGTAAAAAGATTCTGTATTTGCCCGAATTTGATTTGGATAAGGATATGGTTGGCCGATGGAGGCATGATTGGCCTTCAAAATATCTTCACGAATTTGGGTTAGAATACAAAATAAAAGGAGCAATGGAGCCTATAATTTACAGACCCACTTCTGAAGAAAGGAAAGCCAATCCAAAAAGAGCTGCTGTAGAAATAGCTTCGGATAAAGGTTTTAATCGAACAAATAATAGGGCACAAGCATACATGCTAAAAAAATTAAAAAAAGATATAGATAATGCTGATGTTGTTGTATTTGGAAGAACAAATAATTTATTCGCTTCCGACATATTTGACTACGCGAAAAAAAATGGAAAAATCGTAGGATATGAGGTCGATGATTTAACATTTGGAAAAGATGGGGTATTCAGAAAAACGGATAAACCTGGTCAAAAATCTTTGGGAGATTATATTGAAGAACAAATAAAAAAAGCAGATTTTATTACTGTTTCTACACCCTATTTAAAAGAAGAAGTATCAAAATTGAGAAATGGTGAAGAAAACATTTACCACCTTAAAAACAGACTAGACCTTGATAGCCTAAAAGATTCGATGCCAGAGATTAAACAAAAGAAAAATAATATAAGAATTGGCTGGGCAGGTGGAAAGTATCATATAGACAAGTTACTAAATATGAAAAATGTATTCAAAGAATTAAAAAATAAATATAACGAGGACATCACTGTTGTCATAAAAGGTATTACCCCGGCAAATATGAAAACTCCAAAGGAAAAACAAGAGTTCAATAAACTTTATGACCTTTTTCATGATAACTCAATTAAATGTGAATTCCATCCTTATACAAAATCTGGAGACTGGCGAGAATATTATAAACAATTGGGAAAGCTCGATTTGGATATATTTTTTGCACCACTTATTGATGACCCCCCTCATCATGCAAAATCTGAATTGAAGTACTTGGAGTCAGCTTACATTGGGGCACCTATTGTTGTTCCTGCTATTGGTGGACATAAGCATGCTATAAATCATGATTTTAATGGATTGCTTGTAAGTCCCGAAGGGAAAGAACATGAATTTATAGAATCTATTGACTATTTAATACAAAATCCAGAAAAAAGATATGAGATAGCAAATAATGCACGCAGCGACATATTTGAAAACTATGATGTAAGAAAGAGTTCGGAAGAGCTAGTAAAAATATTTGCAGAACAAATGCAAAAAAAGGGTATACTTAAAAAAGAAAAAAGAAAAAAGAAAAGGTCGATACATAATGGATAATGATTTAATAATTCTTATGGGAACTAGTGGTGTGGGAAAAAGTTCCACTGCCTTGGAATTGGAGAAAAAAGGTTTTGTTAATGTCTCTCTTGATAAAATAATTAATTGTTTATTTCCTGCAAAAACTAATAATAATTTAAGTTTCGAAGAACTTAAGCTAGCTTATAAAACACTATCAAAAAAAACTAATCAGGCCATTACTAAGAATGATGTAGTTGTAGATGAATGGTTTTATGACCCGGAAACCTACCAAAGATTTTATGATTCTATAAATAAAACAGATAATATGCATATACATCATTTTTATTTAACCGCAGAATTTGATATAATAAAAAAGCGAAATAGATGTAAATATAATCCTCTCCCTGAAATGGATTTGAAAAAACATTACAATTTGACCAGATACGCTCCTAGCGATGTGTACAAAAGGGTTATGCCTGTTGAGATAAAAACAGATAATCTGTCTCCAAATTGCATTGCAGAGCATATTATATATTATTTAGTATTTCATCATAAAACACACATGGAAACTGGAATGAAAAACTTTTAACTATTCATATATGATTGGATATGGCTGGCCTCCTTGTGAATCATCTCCTTTTTTCCAAAACAGAATCATCAATATAAGAAAAACACAAAACACAATCCATCCCAAAGGTAGCTCAGAAAATTCAAATGTGGTACATCCCCTTGGTTTTGAAGTAAGAACTATATAACCGATAATAATTAAAGATGAAAAAAACAAAAAGCGGGGATATTTTAGCAAAAAATTTGTGTCTACCCCCATAAAAAGCAACAAAACAAAGAAAACTATAAATCCTAAAATAACAAAACCCAATTTGGGAAAAGCTAAGTTCATTATATCAACAATATCCCAGCACTTCTGGTATCTACCCATAACGTGTGTTAGTACAACAATCAAACTAAGAATTCCAGAAAAAAGACACGCTAATTTTTTATCAAAATATTTTGTTTTAGAAATAGCTACAAAAAGAAGAGCAAAGAAAACAACGAAAGGCACAACCAATTCTACAAAGCCTGAAGCTAGAAGATTATCTATAATATTCTGAAAATATAAATTATTCATTTTAAGAAAAAAATAAAGAAATTATTGATGCTGTTCATAGATCTTTATCAGAACAACTGTCTGGGCAAGCTGCAACAATACCACTATAAACAATATAATTATCATTGCTACATCCTGCTGCATCATCTGCATCCTCATGGAATTTATGAAAATAACCAATACAGCCAACCCAAAAATTCCCATCAAAGAGAATATTACTTTCTCGAGGATATGCGATTGAACTCTTTTTTTCACTACGATTTTTAAACACCTCTCTTATTTTTTATGGATAAAGGTAAACCCTTTCAGTAGACATAACATCAGGAGTTACAAATTTGGTTAAAGTTTCTGTACCCACCTTGGGAATGAAACTAAGCCTAACTTCCTGCTCTTGCGCAACCTTGCCAGGAGCCTCATAACATAATCTGACAATATCTCCCCTCTGTAGATTCCCATCTACATGATTTTCACCCTCTTGCTCGTAAACCACTGAAAAATATCCTTCTCCAGTTTTATATGGCTCCAGCATAAATGTAACACTTTCATCAATAGTATTATTAGTGTTTGTTTCACCATTTATAGTAACGTAAGCATATGTGCCGTTTTCATTTGAAATTTCCCTGTCTGAAACATCCAAATCAACACCTTCTCCTGAAGCGTTGCTTATGTTTTTAATGGGAACATAAAACTCGCCAGCAAGTGATAAGTTCAACAAAACATTTGTTGAATTAAAAACAATTATTGAATCGTCCACACCATCAAAATCATAATCTTCTTCCAACTCTATTGCGGAAGTATCATCCACTTTATCAAGTTCTTCTATGTTCCAAGTGTTATAACCATCTTGGTTATTTTTCTTACAAACACTATCCACACCTCTATACTTAAGAGTAGAGGTAGCATCCATTGTGTTAAATGTGAAAATCACATCATCAAGTCTAATGGGATTAGAACCTGGAGAAAGCTTCATTCTCTGATAAAAATCAGTCAAAAAACCGTCTCTGCCATCAGTTGCAGAAACCTCTATTACTTCCGCGTTTGTCGAAATCTGAGCTTGAGCCTGGTCTCCTGTAGATAAAGAGTCCTCTTGTAAAGAACTAACTGTTTGAAGAAGAACACCTGCAGCAACCGCAGCAACTAAAAGCATAGCTATGAACACTATTAAAGTTCCGACACCCATTTCCGCATTTTTATACATTAAAAATCAACCCCACTATATTATTAAAAACAAATTTGTAAATAACAAAGTTGTCTTAAAATTTCCCCACTATCAATTTTTATGAACAATGTAGTATTTAAATGTTGCGGTGGCTTTTGGAAGTTGTGTTATCCCGAAACTATTTACACACAAATTCTTAAACACATGAAAGTGTAACTTTAGTTATCTTAACCTAAATCCAATAAAATAAACAAATAGTTAAAGAATTCATAAATATATATGCAAGTTTCAAGAAACAAGGTGAAGCCTCCGCCGGGAATCGAACCCGGGACCTCGGCCTTTTTGTTTTGTCATATGACAAATACCAAGGCCGCGCTATACCGCTAAGCCACGGAGGCACTTAAGGCTTGGGTTAACGGGAAATTTATAAAGATTTCTATGAAATAAATAATTAATGATTATAAGTGTAACTAACAGCATTTACTATAAATAAGTTGAAAAACATAAAAGACAAGTATAAATAATAACCCTATGACCGAAAACTATTTAAATCTTCTAAATTAGGGTAATCTAAGTGAGGGGTTAATTATGGATAAAAGACTAATAATCATAGCAATGTTGCTACTGCTGGTGCCTTGCGCTCATGGTGCATTGCAGGTTGACGTACAGACTCATGAAAACAGGATTTTCCAAGACGAGGAAGCCAATTTTACAATAAAAGTAAAAAATCCTGAAGATTACAGACAAAGTGTTGAATTTTTTTATCCTTCCGGAACATCGTGGAGCATAATTGCTGATCCGATGATTTCAAAGAGAGAACTAGGCCCTCATGAAACAATCAACACAGAAGTAAAAATTAAAGCTGTTGATAATAGGCTTATTCCTAAAAAGTATGAGTTACCTTTCACAATATCCTCAAAAACAGATGATATTAAGGTAAAAAAAGAATTTGAGATATATCTAAGAGACCCTTCTGCATATAGAAATTATGTACCAATAGTAAACGTCGATATAGATGCTACTGAAGAGCTTAAGCCTACCGAGAAAGCGAGGCTTTCTCTAATCCTTAAAAATCTAAATAATCTGAACATAACAGATTTCACATTCAAAGTAGAAACAAGCGTCAATCCTTCCAACGACAAGACAATAAAACTACATCTCCCTCCAAACGGCAAAGCAAAAGAAGAAGTTCTACTGGAATATAGCCCAGATCTCAGGCCAACTACTGATGTAGTTACAATTACCCCCAGTATTCCTTCACACAACAAAACATTTGAAAAAATAACTAAAAGAATCAATATAGAAGGCTACACAAAAATTGAGTCTACTAAGACTACAAAGGAAGGATTTCTAAAAAGAACAGAAATATTTAATTTCACAAACCTAGGAAACATTGAAGCTAAAAAAACTAAAAGTGTAAGCTCAACTGTTTTCAAAAAATTATTTACCTCATCAAGTAGAGAGTATGAAGAAGTCAACAAAAACGGCCTTAAACATCTTGTATGGGACTTAGAAATCTTACCTGGCCAAACTGAGCAAATAAGTTATACAATAAATTATAGGCCTCTTTTTGTAATAATAATCTTAATAATAATTGCAGGCTTAGTATATTATTTCGGAAGAAGCCCTGTGACTATAAAAAAAGAAGCTAAGAAAATACCAGGCTTTGAAGGGGAAACTTCCAGACTAAAGGTACTTTTGCATGTGAAAAACAGGACCACTAAACCACTCGAAAACCTGAATGTTATAGACAGAATACCAAAGATAGCTCAACTGGGAAAGAAAAAAAGCATTGGCACAATGCATCCTTCCAAGGTTGTAAACAACGAAAAAAAAGGCACTATGGTCAAATGGAACATTCCAGTTCTTGAAGCTTATGAAGAAAGAATAATATCCTACCAGATTTATTCAAAACTCGAAATAATCGGGCCAATGACCTTATCTAAAGCAGTCCTTAAGTACAAAAACAAGAGAGGAAAGAATTCACGTATTTTCTCAAATCCTGTACAATCCACGTAGTAAAATAGTAATCACAAACATACTACAAGCAGGGTTTATTTTCCAATCTTAACTATTTTCTGCCCTAAAAAAGAACTAATTTTATAAGACTTTAAAGTTGGATTATTCCATAAACTATTTATATAAACTAGTTACCACGGGAATTATGGAAATCGATAAAAGTTTGATTAAGCATGTTGCAGAACTTGCGCGAATCAACCTCACTGAAGATGAAGTTGAGGAATTTACACCCCAGTTGAGGGAAGTATTTAAACACTGCGAAAAGATAAGTGAAATAGATACTCGAGATATTGAACCGAGTTTTCAGCCGATTAAAATAAGAGATTCTTTAAGAGATGACATAATTGAAGATTCATTAAGTCAAAAAGAAGCACTAAGAAATACTAAACACAAAAAAGACGGATATTTCAGGGGGCCTGCAGCATTATGAAAGATTTCATTAAAAATGTAAATGATGGAAAAATCAATGTTATTGAACATATCAAAGGAGTTTTGAAAAGTGCAGAAAATATCAATAATGAATACAAATACTTTACTGAAATCTCACGAGAAGAAGCTTTAAAGCAAGCAGAAAATCTTTCAAAAAATCCAAAAGGTAAACTCGCAGGTGTAGCAGTCACCCTCAAAGACGCAATATGCTTGAAAAACGCAGAAACAAAAGCAGGAAGCAGAATCCTATCAGATTATAAACCGGTATTTGATTCAACAGTAGCCGAAAAAATAAAGGCCGAGGGAGGAATAATTATAGGCAAAACCACACAAGATGAGTTTGGTTTCGGCACATTCAATGTCAATACAGGCCACGACATACCAGTACCCTTAAACCCTGTTGATAAGACAAGAGCATGCGGTGGAAGTTCAGGAGGTTCAGGCGGTATTGCAAATATTGCGGATTTCCCTCATATCTCGTTAGGTGAATCAACAGGCGGAAGCATTGTCAATCCAGGAAGCTTTTGCGGAGTTAATGCTCTTTGTCCCACGTATGGTAGAGTTTCAAGATGGGGTTTAATTGACTATGGAAATAGTCTGGACAAAATAGGCCCTTTAGCAAAATCAGTTTATGAAATCGCTTTGATGCTTGATTGTATCTCAGGGCATGATAAGAAGGACTCTACAACCTTAAAAGAGCCCAAAGACGACTATTTTTCATATCTTAACAAAGATATCAAGGGTATGAAAGTAGGCATAATCAAAGAAGGTTTTTCTGAGGATATAGATAAACCAGTAAGAGATAAATGCAAAGAGGCTGTAGATTCACTTAAAAATTTGGGTGCTGACTCAGGAGAAGTTTCAACCCCTATAGCTGTTGAATATGGCCTTCCTGCTTATTATATGATTTCAACTAGTGAAGCTTCCACAAACCTTGCTAAACTCTGCGGGATAAGGTATGGAATAAGTGAAGAACTAGACGGTAATTTTAATGATTATTTTACTAAAGTAAGATCAAAGCATTTTGGAAAAGAAGCTAAAAGAAGAATAATCCTTGGAACCTTCGCGCGTATGTCTGGCCACAGGGATGCTTATTATATTAAATCTGCAAAAATAAGAACAAGGGTTATCCAAGAGTATAAAGAGCTTTTTAAGGATTATGATGTGCTTGTGTGTCCTACTGTACCGATACTTCCTCCAAAATTTGAAGATATTGAAAAAATGACACCGCTACAGCATTACCTGGCAGATTTGCTGACCATAGGTCCAAATCTGGCTGGACTTCCTCATATCAATGTAACTGCAGGAAAACATAATGGTCTTCCAGTAGGCATGACAATAATCGCTGACCACTTAAATGAAGGTAAATTGCTTCAGGTTGCAAAGGAGTTTGAAAAATGAATTTTACATCAGATATAGTAATAGGCCTAGAAATTCACGTGGAACTAGATACTAATACAAAACTATTCTGTGGATGTAGCAGAAAAGCCAAAGACAATGAAGAGCCTAACACAAGAATATGTCCCATTTGCCTGGGCCATCCCGGCTCAAAGCCATCATTGAACAAAGAAGCCATCAATCATGCTCTTAAGATTGCTTTAGCCACAAATTCAGAGATTGCTCCTGAATTAGTTTTCTCAAGAAAATCTTATTTTTATCCAGACTTAGCTAAAAATTTCCAGATTAGCCAGTTTGAATTGCCCCTCGCACAAAGTGGAAATATAGAACTTGAAAATAAAAAAAAGATTAACCTTACAAGAATACACTTAGAAGAAGACCCTGCTGCCCTAATCCATCCCAATGGAATTGGAAAATACGTTCTGATTGACTACAACAGAAGTGGAAATCCTTTAGTTGAAATTGTCACAGAACCTGAATTGGAATCGCCCGCTGAGGCCAGGGATTTTATGAAACAATTGCTTACATTACTAAAATATCTTAAGATATTTGATATTCAATCATGTGTGATAAAGGCTGATGTGAACATATCAATAAAGGAATCAGGATACACAAGAGCTGAAATAAAAAACGTGACAGGATTTAAAGAAATTGAACGCGCAATTTATTATGAAGTCGAAAGGCAAAAACAAGCTGTTAATGAAGGACAAACCCTTATCCAAGAAACAAGAGGGTGGAATCCTGTTAATGGTATAACTAAAAGCTTAAGGAAAAAAGAAACTAACGAAGACTATGGTTACATAATTGAACCAGACCTTGTTATAACTAATATCACAAATGAAAAAGTTAAAAAAATTAGTGAAAGTATGCCTGAATTGCCAAAAGACAAAGAGGCAAAATATATTAGCCAGCATGAATTAGACAAAACTGACGCAAAAATCATTTCATCTAATTATGAATTAGCAAATTTATTCGAAGATATAATCGAGAAAGTTTCTGCGCAATTGACTGCAAGATGGCTTAGAAGGGAACTTATTAGAGTTATGAATTATAACAAGATTGACTTTCCTGAATTGAGAATAACCAGTAAAGAACTGAAAATTCTCCTAAGCCTGGTTCAAGAAAAAAAAATTACAGAAACAGTTGGCCAAAAAATTCTTGAAAAGCTGGCTGAAAAATCATTTGACATTGAAGCATATATAAAAGAGAATGGATTGGAGGCAGTCTCGGATTCAGGACAACTTGAAACCTATTGCAAAGAAGCTGTTCAAAATTCGCCTGATGCTGTTAAAGATTACAAAAATGGAAATGAGAAAGCATTAAATTACGTTGTAGGACAAGTAATGAAAAAAACAAAGGGAGCAGCATCTCCACATGAAGTTAAAGAAGTTCTAACCAAAATACTGGATTCATAAGAGATATACTCGATTTTATTTATTCATTTATTTACATATTCAGGTTTTATAAAATTTCTAAATAACAAATTTTTTAAAAGACTAAATTATTGATTGCTTGAAGCTGAAAAGTATATCAATAACGATTGCTAAAAAGAGTAGTATAATAAAATTTTATAAAACGGCAAAGAGATTTCAAGTTAAAACTTTTTGATGGTTTCAGAAGAGACATAATTATTTTAGGAAAATTTCAAGTGATTAATATGGAATTTATATTAGTATTGTTTATTTTTTTATCAGTAACATATGTGATGTCCTGGTTGTTCAGAAAGGCAGGATTACCTGCCATTCTTGGTCATATGGCAACTGGGCTAATAATAAGCATTCCATTTATCAGTGACTTTCTGCTTTACCAACCTAAAATTGAAAATATATTCAGTTATCTTGCAAACTTAGGATTAATATTTCTGCTTTTTTTCATTGGCCTGAAAATAAACATACATAACATGATCAAATT
>JBNJGV010000024.1:0-20319 GCA_051819785.1 Nanobdellota archaeon
GGCCTTTTCACTGAACCAGGAGTAAGCACTGTTAACAGGATTGAAGAGGGCAGGGGAGATATAGAAAAAATAAATCAAATTGTTGATTTAATTGATACTCTTTCCTTTTTAAGGACAGTATGTCAAGGATTTAACACTATCCGAAGTTTAGTTAGTAACTTATGTATTATAATAAAAACTGTTAGAACTGTTACTACCTTGGGCCAGAATGCTGCTGAAGTCTCATATTGCTCTGAGATTTCTGCTTTGCTTAATAAGATATGGTATGGAGTAGAGGATGAAAAAGGTACTGATGATTATGGACCGGATAATAAACCAGGTAAAGGTGAAAAGCTTCAAGGTGTAGGGTTTGCCGGGTTACAGTCTGAGAAGAAGTTTATCAGCCTTGGTTTTTGGTGTGATTTATATTTATGCACTGGTTGCAAGAGACAATGGGAAGATTTCCTTGGAGAATTTGAATACACTTCTTTCCTTTCAGAGGATTTGCTTTCTGGCTTAAAATCTGATGAGGGTGATGGAACATGTGGTGATGATTTTTGTATGGGCGATTTGAATATGGGCGATTTGAAAGCTTCATTTAACCCCATGCAGTCTTTGCCTGTTGCAATCTTTTGTATGCCTCCATGCCTTACTGGAATAAAAAATACACTGCTCCGGTATAAGCAGATATTGGTAAATTATAATGTATGTATGAATGTAGCAGCTGTGAGAGGAGAGGGCTCAAGCCAATGCGAGGAATACAAAGCAAGCCAGACATGTAGATGGGTAGTTGGCTGGTTCTGGAGCTGGGTGGAAGGCGCTATATCTTCGTTTATCACAGGCACAATAATGAATTGGATTGATGAAGGCGGAAGGCAACTTATGGATAAGGCATTCCAATGCAACACGCCGCAAAGTGGTTATGAAGTGGTTTGTTCACCAAAAATTATATATGCGGCTTTAGGGTTTATTTCAGCAATTGAAGATATAAAAAGTGATTTGAATAGTTTTAAGGATCTAGAAACAAACTTTAATGATGAAAATGACGTCGAAGAAGACCTTGAAACAGAGCTCGAGAATGGCGAATCAGCGCAAGGAGAGTATCCATACAAATGAGAATAAATAAAGTAATGCTAATAACTTTTGTAATGTTTCTTTTATTAGCTAGTGTTGTGTTGGCTAAGGATAATAATAATAATAATAATAATGCTTATGGAGATTCAGAATTATCGGATTTTAAAGTGGATCAGGATGATGGTGATAACGGTAGGTGGAAAGGTTATACTAGCGACGATTCTTCTGTAGAATCAACATTTGGTTCAAAAGTGCACACTGTATCTGTTGGTGAAAAAAAGTATAAAGTAGAATGCGGTGGTGGGTTGCTTGGTGGTTGTGATTATGTTGATACAAAACCTGATGACGGAGAGAAGGCAAAAGCCGGCATTGATTTAGCTGAAAAGGCAGAAGATAACAGAGGCGAGATGTATGAATTAGCAACTGACGGAGAAAATGAGTTAACACCTGCTGAAAATTTAAAAAAACAGAAAAGTCTTCGAGATCAATTAGCTCAAAAGGGAAGAGGGAAGATAAAGGCAATATTATCTTCATGGACTGAGAATCTTTTTGGAAAATACCTTAAGGGTTTTCCCGCCTTAATTTGCGGCGACAGCTTGTATAGAAAAGAAGAGGAAGAAACCGAGACCGATTCAGAAGGTATATTTGAAAGCATGATGGCTCCTGAATCAGAGTACAAATCAAATATGGAAAAAAGAATATTGGAAGATACTAAAACAACCATGCTTGCAGGAGAAAAGGCCCAACTAGATAAAAACCTTTACAGGTATGCTTTTACTATGAGGCTTATTGGAGGCCCTGACGGCGGGAAGTGGACAGTTTATCTATATAATTCATGCACTAAGGAAAGCTCGCTTTCTGATTTTAAAAAATCAGATGGTAAGTATGGCTGGATGGACCACGGGCTTATCTCAAGCCAAGAATATATCGGCAGGCATTATGCAGGAGGTCAGTCAGCTAGCGGCGCTGGAGAGAGCATGGTCTTTGATTGCTCAAAAGAAAGCTGCCGGTTCAATAAAGTATGTTTAAAATATGATGACGGGGAGAACATCTGTACTACGCTTTCCCATGGAAAAGGATTTACAACAGAGGGAGAGACAGGTTCTCTAAAGTGTTAAAGGTGATTATTTATGAATAAAAAGGGGTTTATGACAGGTACTTTGGAAAGCTTAAAGAAAAGCTTCAGTTATAGCAATAATCTTAAAAGGGCATTTTTTTATCAGGCAGCCGGTTTTTTTGCAATCCTTGCCGGGATTTTCTTTTTTATAAAGGAAGTTTTTATACCAAAATATGCAGAGCTATCTTATTACAAAGATGCAATTGAACAAATAAGAGTTAATCCTGATGCAGTAAGCTCAGGCCAGCTTAACGGGATAGAACAGATTGTTTCTTCGCTTCAGATTTATCTGGTTATCGGGTTAGTAGCAATAGCGATTATTTACCTGGTGTTTAAGTATTTTGTATGGCTGAACATCTGGAATAAAAAGTTTTCAAAAAGGAGCGCATTGCGTTTTTTAGTGATTAATATAAGCATACCTATTGCAATTTACTTAATAGGCCTGTTATTATTTTATCTTTTTAAGCCAACAATCTTTATTTTTGTCGGGCTTCCTATAACTTTATTTTTATTATTCCAGTTTTCGGGAGTGTGCAATTCAGCAGCAGGTTTTAAAGGTTTGAAAAAAACTATAGAGGAATGCTCTAAAATAGGTGTAAAAAAAGCGCATAAATTTTTGATACCGCATCTATTTGCTTTTATTGTATTCGCTTTGCTTTTTGTTTTTATGATATTTGTTGGTAGCAGTCTTCAATTCCTGCTGGATTATTCGCTATTAGTGAGAAGGACAATATTAATTGTACTAGGGTTTGCTTTCTCAGTTCTTTATATTGCGTTTTTTGTCTGGCAGAAAAACTATCTGAGCGTAGTTTACAAAGTTCAGAAAAAGTCAAAAAAATAAAATGAAATTAAAAAAGAGCCAAGTGACTTTATTTATTATATTGGGTATTATCATTTTGTTAGTCATTGGTCTTTTTTTTGCTTTTTCTGATATCGATGCAATTAGTATTAAGAGACCCCCTTCTGATATACAACCTGTTGTTACTTATACAGAGACTTGTATCGAGAACGTGGCTGAGCAGGGGGCGCTTACCCTTAAAATGCAGGGGGGTTATATACAAATCCCTGACAAGCTGAAAAGATTCAATGCATATATCGAGTCAGGGTTTGATGTTCCTTATTGGTATTACGACAGGATGGATTACATTCCTTCAATCTCAGGCATGCAAAGAGATTTGGGAAATTTTGTAGATGATAATCTTGATAAGTGTGTTAATTCTTATGAGGCTTTTGATAATGAGTATGAAATAGATATACTTAATGATTCAGAATCAAAAGTTATTATAAAGGATGATAAAATCAATATTAAGACCGATTTTGCTATAAATGTTAAAGAAATCGGAAGCGAAAAAGTATATCACTGGAATGATTTCAGGGTAGAAATTGATGATAAATTAGGCAAATTGTATTCTCTTGCAAAGGATTTAATGGACCATGAAAATGATGAGGCTTTTTTAGAAGAATATACTGATGAGATGATTGCAGCTTCTGATTATCTTCCTTTTGAAGGGATGTTTATAAACTGCAAGCCTGAAGTATATTTAGAAAGGGAGCTAAAAGAATACACTCAAGAGCTTATTATGCATAATTTAAACTATTTTCAGTTTGAAAATACTGATTATAAAGAAAGCGGCATTCCGTACTATGATAAGCTTTATAAGATAGATTTTACAGATAATGATTACTCAAATATGAAAGTAAAAGCGCTTTATGACCCCTCATGGGGGATGGATTTTAAAGCTCTGCCTTCTGAAAATGGGGTAGTAAAATCCTTTAATTTTAAGGCATATAATTTTCTTCAGACTTGCCTGCAATTATTTCACCATAGATATAATGTAAAATACCCTGTTATGTTCAGGATAACGGATAATGAAGGCTCTGATGAAGCCTTCCACTTTATAACACCGGTGATTCTTAAAAGAAATCAGCCCAATCGGAAAGGCGGTGTAGAACCCTGGGAGTCAGAGCTTAATCAGATAAAGACCGGTGACTATTGTCTTGAATCAGAAAATATTACTCTTTATAATCTTGGCGAGAATAACTCTATTGCGACTAGTTCTCAAAACCTCGAGAGAAGACAAAATGAATTAAGGGTTTATGCTGTAAATCCCTTATATGGCTGGCCTGAAGGGGCTTTAACTGATGTTAATATTTCATACCAGTGTGTTGAGGCAAGGTGCATGATGGGAAAAACAGAGCTTCAAAAATATGACGGGATTTATATGCCTGGCTCAATACCAAGGCTGAAGACTGATTTTCCTTATTGCATGAACGGGCTTTTGGTTGCAGAAAAGAAAGGCTATCATACTGCCACTAAACGCCAGACAGTTAGTGATGAGACTGACGGGGAGCAAGTGACAATTGACCTTTACAAGCTAAAGCCATTTGAGTATGATGTAAGGGTTGTTCAGGACCATAACGGTATAATAAGTGACAGGCCCTTAAGGGAAAATGAGTCTGTGCTTATAACAATTAAAAACAAGGAGCAAAATTTCAAAAAAACTATTATGTATCCTTCTCAAAAAGGATACCTGCATAATTTAACACTGTTAAAAGGAAATTTTAATTATGAGCTTGAGATTCTCCTTGTCTGGAAAAATTCACTTGTAGGAGGAGCCAAAATGGACTGGAATCCTGGTTTGTCCAAAGTTTTAAAAAGCAATAGTGTTATGTTTTATGTATACAAAAAGGATCCGACTACTCCGCCGTCTTCAATAGAAGATCTGCAAGAGATTTATAATAAATCGCTTGAAAAATCAGTTAATTATCCTCCGAGGTTCGGCTAAATGTACAAAAAGATTGCAGCAATTTTATTTGTATTTTTAATGATTAATCTACCTATAGCTGCTGCTCTGCAGATAAATGAAAATAGTATTCAGGTAACTGAGCTCAACTCGGATTCAGCAAAAATTTCCTGGACTACTGATGTTGAAAGTTATGGATATATTGATTATGGTATCAGCTCGAACGATATGGATACTATTCCTGAAACTGGTGGGACTACTTCATACCATAGTGTGGTTTTGGAAGATTTGTTTCCCGGAGAAAAGTATTATTATAAAGTAAGAGCTAAGGATGGATATACTGATGTTGATGAATCTGCATTTTTTGAATTCACAACCCTTTTGCAAACCCCGGAAAATCTGGAGCTTGATTCAGTTTCTCACAATTCTGCTAAAATAAAATGGGACGATGTTCAAAGTAGCCAAAGATATCGTGTTTTTGTTAATGGAGAATTATATCAAGATACTAATAAATGCTCATTAGAAATAAATGATTTATCAGCAGAGACTGATTATACTGCTTATGTAAGGGCTCTTGACTCTGAGGAAAGGATGTCGCCTCCATCTAATGAGATTGAATTTACAACTGAAAATATTCCTTTCAACATTTCATTTGCTGAAGTCACCGGTATAACAAACACAAGCGCTGCATTCTCATGGGAAACTTCAAGGGAAGCTGTTGGTAAAGTTGAATATGGTACAGATGTTAATCTTGGAAAAAGTATGCAGGAAGACACCCAAAAAAAAGAGCATAGCATAACACTTGAGAACCTGGCTCCTGACACTGTATATTATTATAGCCTGGTGTCTGGTGATGAATCTACAGACGTAGAAAGTTTTAAGACCAGAGAGTCCAGAGATGATTTAGAAGTAATCAGTTTCAGCAGCATTTCTGTAGATTCTGTTAAAAAAGATTCAGCTATTATCAGTTGGGAAACTAACATTCCATCTAAGGGGGAAATAAATTACGGCACTGATGAAAATCTTGGTTCAACCAAGGTGGTACCTGAAGAATCCACTACCCATAGTGTTAAACTTAGTAATCTATTATCAACAACTGAATATTTTTTTAAGATTAGCGCAAAAGGCGTATCAAGCTCTTTTAATAATTTCAATACAAAAGCTTCTACTAAGAATTTTTTGAGCGTTAATGATCTTCCAGAGCTTACAAGCTCTTCAAAAGTAAATGTTTCAGGGACTACTGCTGTAAATGGAAGAGTATATATTTTTACCAATGATGATAGCTCTGCTCAAGTAAGGGAAGTTATTGAGGGAACAAAGTTTCGTTTCCCGGTAAAGCTTTCTTCTATGGAGGATTACAAAGGTAAGAGAGGAACTAATAAGATTACTGTTATGAGTTGGGATGCAAACGGCAATAAAGATACTGTTGAAAAATTCATAAGATATGACTCATCAGAGCCTTCGCTTAAAATCAGAAATGTTCCTTCGCTTACAAATTCAGATGCCATTAAAGTAAAGGGTATCTCTGAAAAGGGTGCGCACATTGAATTTTTCCTTGATGACCAGCTCCAGATAGCTATTGATAAGCTCGAGCAAGAGAGTTTTGAAAAAGATATTAACATTGGCACAAAAGGGGAGACTGTCTTGAAAGTTACTTCTGAGGATAAGGCGGGAAACAAGGCTACCTATAAAAAAAAGTTAAAGATTGACACGACTGCCCCTGAGGTTAAATTTAATAATACCTGGAAGCCCACGCATTTTAAGCTTTATCGTGTTTGGGGCTCTACTGAACCAGGGGCTACTGTAAAGGCTGTAAATCTTGGTAAATACAAAGATTGTGACACTGTTGCCCATGAGCTTGATTATGTAAGCTGCAGTGATTTTCTTGAGCAAAAAAAGCAGACTGCCCAGGTAGACCCTGTAAGTTATGCTCTTGGTGTAAGCAGGAAAACAACTGCTGATGATGATGGTGAATTTTCCCTGATAATTCCTCTTCTTATGCACTCAGAAGATGGCGACGGCACAGAATCTGATAATAATATTATGATAAATGTTACAGACAAGGCAGGCAATACTAATGAATATTCAAAAAGCTTAATATACAAACCGGGCTGCAGCGATTGGAGCACTGGTAAGATACAAAGTTACCCATTCAATGTTTATACAAGCGATATGAGGGCTGGGGATATTGCAGGCAGCGCATTTTTTCCTATTTATTATAACGGCGCTGGGCAGCCTGAAGTGCTTGAAATTTCAATAGGAGAAGATAAGGCTGATGAGTCTGGAAAGGTTGTTAATCCTGATTCAAGTTTTCTTGAGTCTGGCTCAAACGATATGGTTAACCTTGAGATGCATAATGATAATAAATATGTGACTATGGGCAACCCTAAAGCAAGCGCATATAACCCAACAGATAATGCCTTTAATGTTTATGCGCCGATTACTATTAATCAATATTCCGGCTCTATTGAAAAACTCCCTGATGTTTTGTATGCTTATATGAGCGTAAACATTGTTTATGAAGGCCAAAACGGCAAGACTTCATGCGAGGTTTATCCAACTGTATCTTTTGATGTCCAAAAGCCTGAAAATGTTGCTGAGTGGATGTCCCCTGAGCAGATAAATGACACTATTGAGGGGATTGAGCAGGCAATAAATTACACTGAACAAGCAGTAGACATTGCTAAAAAAGCCAGTAATTACGGGCTCTTGGCATGCGGCGCAATGATTGCCTGGCAATATGTTAAGGGTTTTGCTGGCTCAGACACCAGTAGCGGCAGTGATGGCTGCAGCCAACAAGAGCAGGATATGCAAAAGGTCTATTATATGTGTGACAGAGTACTTTGCCCTTCAGCTCCACCTGATTGCAATGAATTCAAAGCGCTTGGAAATTATAATGTTGGTGGTGAAAGTGCTACTAAAGGGGAGTATCAAAAACAGCTCAACAAAAATATAGAATGCAGAGAGAATTTTAAAGAAGCCCGAGCAGGTGATTCTGATAATGTAAAGAGCTTTGACACCTGGAAGAATGAGAACGGTAATTGTGGTGATTATCAACAAATCACTGCTCCAACTTTTAAAAATGAAATAGAAGACCCAAATAATCCTGATAAAAAAATGCGTCTTAGTGTAAATTACTTTGAGGTAAAAAATGGCAATGTGGTTGGTGAATATGAGGGTAGTGATGTTAATGCAGATAATGATAATGTAAATATCCATCTGCAAATAGGTACTAATGAACTTAGGGATATGGCCAGGCAGGAGTGCGGGAGAACCGGCTCAGGCACTTTAATAGTAACCCAGACTGCTTCAGAAGTAGGAGAGGCCGGGGTTTTTTTTGGGAGCAAGCAAAACGAGTATTCTGGGCTAAAAGCAAGCTGTGAGCTTGGTAAATCTCCTGAAGAGATTTTGGCTGGAGGTGAAAATTATGGGGAGGATGAAATCCCTGATAATTACGGTGTGCCTAATGAAAAAGAAATCAGTGCGTGTTATGATGAATCATGTCCGCAGTTTGATGGGACTAAGTGTCCTAAATGGTTCAGCCTTTTAGGAGACTCTTCAGGCAGCAGCGGAAACTCAGGTTATGCAGATATAAATCCCCCTGAAGGCCTTTGGTCTTCACTTAAATGTGTGTGCCTTCCTGCCATATTAAAGCACCTGCAGAATTATCTAAAAATAATGAAAGGCGCAAAAAAATGCCTTGAACAAGCAAGAATAGGCGAGGTTAAAGGAGGATTTTGCGAAAGATTGATGGCTCAGTTTGCTTGTGACCTTATAATCGAAGCCCTGAAATATATCTTATCAATGGATTACAGTAGTTCTTCCGGCGGCGCAAGAGGCATGATCTCAGATTATAAAGAAAATTCAGCGCAAGTGAGCGAGTCGCTTTCAAATAGATATTCAGGTGTTGTTGATGAAAGGCTTGGCCTTTCACAAGACCAATTAGTTCATAAAGCGTGTATGTTTGCAATAACTCAGGACTGGAAGATGCTTGATGGTATATTTGAAAATTATATAGATACTGTTGATGTAGAGCCGGTGGTAAATCTTCAAGGTGAATCAAGGCCTTACGGATATGACCCCTTTACGGGCAAAATGTCTGTAGGTTATAATATTTATGTTGGTCTGGTGCCAGGCGGGGATACAAATATAAGGCTTTTATTAAAATGCAATCCGGAGGAGCCTGGCGGGGAGTATTGCGGTACTGAATCAGACCCAGTTGACATCACTTCAAAGCTGGGCAGAAGCCATTTGACAGCTGATGACAGGGCTATTAACAGGAATCTTAGATACCAGGAAACTGTTAAATACTGGTATAATATGGTTGAGCTGCAGCTGGATTATAATGTTGGTGATGAGCACAAAACCAGGACAATTACAAAACGTATATGGCGTAAAGGTGATTTAGCAGCTAATTGTTATTTTGATCCTACAAAAGGGATTTACTGCGATGCTTACACAGGGTTTGCAAATGAGGACGGCATACTTAATTTAATTGGCTTTGATGCAGAATCAAGGATAAGCCCTCGCCCAAATGGCGGCTCATTTGTTCCGGGAAATAATGTTGCAGCTCTTGTTAAAGTGAATAATCAATTCACAGGAAAGGGCTATATAAGGTTTAAGAATGATGAAAGCGAAATGTTTGAGTATGAGCTGCAGGGCAGTGGTGAAAAAACAGGTGAAGATAGAGAAGGCGGCTCCTATTATAATCTGTGGGTTGACCATATAAAAGACTCAAGGGCCTCAACTGTCTATACAGATGTAAATAAGGATATTCTTGCTGGAACTGATCCTATTACTTTAGCTGATGATAATCATAATAATGAACTTAAACTTCAGTTTACGGGTATAAATTCTGCTAAGTTAGCTTGTGGTGATGATGATGATAAAAATACTGAATCATTCAGTGGAAAAAATGATAAGCCAATAGAGGGTGAACAAACAATTGAATGCCCTGACAACGAGGTTGATTCTTTGGTAATTAAAGATTTGCAGTTTTCCGAGTCTGATGTTGCGACTCCTACAATAGAGGTTAAAATAGATAATAACTGGGAAAGCTTTGAGATAAATACAGGTGAAGACGAAAATGACGATTCTTTACGTTCAGGTACAGAAGACCTTACAATGAATGCTGCAGAAGACACAACAGGAAATGGCAAAGGCGATTCACCTGTTTTATATGATGGCAGGAGCCAGGAATCCACAACGTCTTATAGTGTGATGAATAAAAAGTCAGGGAACCCGCCTGCTGTAGACTGGATAGAGCCTCATGGTGAATTGCTTCCTTATGCAAAGGGTAAAAAAACCTATGTGGGCTTTAATATATGGAATGATAATACTAAGTTAGAGGAGGTTAATATCAATATAAAGGGAGCTGGCATGAATAATGATGACTTCGATTGTGATATTAAATATACTGCTAATAATGGAAATAATGAGGAAGAATTTGAAGAAAATAATTGTAAAGATGTATTTGAAAATATTGAAGAAGGGCGGCTTAATTTTATGGGGCAAAGTAATAGTAATACTCCACCTTTCTTTGAATTAAAGCTAGCCTGGCAGAGTGGGGTAGCAGAAAAATATGTTAATCAAGACGCAAAGTATCGTTTTACTGTAAAAGTTAAGGATGAAAATGGGGTTTCAACCCCGCGCAAACAAATGTTTGATATAGTTTCTGTAGCAAACACTGATGGTATGAAAATAAGCGATTTTAAGGTTATTCTTGGAGGAGAAGATTTAGCTTTGAGTCCAAAATCTGTAACCCAGTCCTTAGGCGCTGTTGAGAACCCGCCTCCTGCAACTTCTTAATCTTTTAGATTTCACGGAATCTTTGTATTAGATTTTAACGTCTTTTTATCTTCAAAATTAAGGCAGATTCACGGGTTAAAGTGTTTATTCTTTTTCTTCGTCAAGCATTATTTTCTTCGTTTGGCGGCGCAATTTCTTCATTTGAGCTTTGGGCTTTAGCGTTTTCTTGCATATCTCCTGTTCCATTATCTTGATTGGGTTGAGGCTGGCTTTGATTTTGTCTTTGGCCTTGCCTTTGACTATGTATCTCCCTTAAGATATTATTAATTTCTTCTTTAGCAGAATTAACTATTTTATTATTTTTCATGTAGTTTTCTATATTGTTTTGAAATTGTTTTTGAGTTATTTGTCCTGCTTCTAATGCTCTCAGGTTGCCAAGGGTTATGTTTCTTAGGAGTTCCTTTTGGTTTTCTTCAGACATTTCCCCTTCGTTTAGGGCTCTTTCGACTGCTTCTTTTTCATAATCTTCACCTGATGTTAATATCTCATTAAGTCTTTCAGAGTCCACCTTGTGGTTTTTAATATCATCATAAATTTCATTTTCCTTAAACACCGGGCCTTTGGCGGCATCTTCCAATTCATCAGAAAACTCTGTGTTAGTATAGGGGGCTGTTTGTTGTTTTATGAAAATGGGGTTTTTTCCTTTTCTATTGTAATGCTCATGTATATAATTTTTATCTATACCGCCGAACTTTCTGTAAACCTGCACGAGCTCTTTGGCATCATCCAGAGTAATTTTATCTTTATATGTGTGCTTGTCAATTCCTCTGTCTTTGTTTAGAAAATCTATTATATCTTCAAGATGTTCATCTTTTAAGTGGCTCCCGGAAGCGCTATACAAATTTTCTTTTAATATGTTATGGTAATCTTTCGGTCCTTCTCTTGTAGGGATTTGTTTCATAATATCATAGAGGTCATTTAGCTCCAGATCTTTGGATTCAGAGTTCTGTTGAAGAATCTTGTCAAGGGTTTGCGTGTCTTTTCCTGTGAAATATAAAAGGGCAGAATCTTTGCTTTCAGGTTCAATGCCTGTGATTTCTTTATATTCTTTTTCATAGACTTTTAATGCAGCATCTATGGCTGTTTTTCTTTTATTAGCATCTGTTAGGTGTTCAGTGAAAAGGAATTTGTCTTCATAAAGGTGTTCTGCTGACGCTGAAACTGCTTTTAAATGGATATGGTCTCTGCTTTTCAAATATCTATCTGCTGTGTCCATATTTTTAAGATATTTTTTTACGTCTTCAGATGCTTTTTCATAATAAGGAACATAGACCATTGAGTATACTTATCATACTTAGATTATAAATATTTTGGTTAGCATGTGATTTTTGCTACTTTTAATAGGCAAATTATTTAAATAATGGCTTATGACAATGGCCTAAGAAATTAGGTGAAATCTTCAAAATGGTAGAATCAAAACAGGACCCGGCAAATATGTCAGAAGATGCAAAAAAGAAGCTTGAGCAAATGAAAGAGAAACTTGAAAAATTCAAGGATAGTCTTTTAAAGAAATTCGATAATTACTTAGTTGGGGTTGCTTTATTACCACCTCAAAAAGAAGGGGAAAATGGTGAAAAGCCCGATAAAAATAAGATTAATGTCTTGGTTGTTGTTGATGATTCAGACAGCTTAAAGCAAAACAGGCAGGAAGTAAAAGAAAAAATAGAAAAGGCAGTTACAAAGCGCGCTGAAAAAGTGGATAAAAATATATCTGCTCAAGTGATGATGCAAGGCGAGCTTTGGATGAGTTGTTATGATCAAAAGTATGATGTATTACAGCTTATTGCAATGTCAGCGCCTGTTTATGATACCGGGCTTTTGGCTGCTGTAAAGATTTCTGAAATCCATAAAAATATGGTTATTAAAAAGTTTGAAAAGTATATTGTTAGTTATGTTCTTACAGGCAGCCTTGTACGGGGAGAAGCGACAGAAACCAGTGATATTGATGTAATGATTATAATTGATGACACTGATGTAAAAAAGATGACAAGGGCTGAACTTAAAGATAAATTAAGAGCTATAATAGTCAGTATGGGTATGGAAGCCGGTGAAATGACTGGTATAAGAAATAAGCTTAATATCCAGGTGTATATCCTGACTGATTTTTGGGATAACCTAAAAGAGGCCAACCCAGTAATTTTCACACTTCTTAGAGATGGAATCCCATTTTATGACAGGGGGACTTTCATGCCATGGAAGCATCTGCTGCAGATGGGTAAAATCAAGCCCAGTCAGGAAGCGATTGATATGTTCATGAGCTCAGGCGACCAGATGATTAAGCGTGTTGAGCATAAAATAAAAGAAATCGGTATGGAAGACATTTATTATTCTATCCTTACGCCCAGTCAGGCTGCTTTAATGCTATATGGAATTCCGCCTCCAGCTCCAAGGGAAACAGCAAGACTAATGGATGAGATTTTTGTAAAAAAAGAGAAAATACTTGAGGAAAAATACGTTAAAATCCTAAGTGACACAATCCAGGTAAGAAAGGACCTTGAGCATGGAACTCTTGAAAAAGTTAGTGGAAAGAAAATAGACTCAATGATTAAAAATGCTGAAAGCTACCTGAAAAGGGTTAATAAGCTTTTCAAGGAAATCCAAGGCACAAGTGAAAGAGAAAGAATCAAACAGATTTATGATGATGTAATTACTGTGACACGGGATGTGCTGAAAACTATAGGAAGCAAGAATGTAGCGGAAAAAAAGATTGCTGATGAGTTTAAGACTAAAGCGGTAACCAGCGGTGAGATTCCGCAGAAATATTTAACCACTCTAAAAGAGGTTATTAATGCAAAAAAAGCTCACTCGGAAAATAAACTTACCAAAAGTGAAGTGGAAAAAATCAGGGGCAAAACCAGAGAATTCATTAGATTTATGGTTGAGTTTATGCAGAGAAGGCATGGCGCTGAGCTTGAAAAAGCAAAAATCAGAGTCAAACACGGGGATAAATATGGTGAAGTGCTTGTATTAGATGATACTGTATTTATAGTTTCAGATATGGATGAGCAGGAAAAGGATGTTAAAAAGGCTTCAATGACCAGTAAAGGCGGCCTTAAAGACATCAGTGATTCAACAATGAAAGAAATGGAAAATGTTATCGCTAATGGCAAGGTTCCCCAGAATGTCTTTGTAAAAGAGCAGATGCTTAAAGACCTTAAAAAGTTATTCGGAAAAGAAGTGCAAGTAATCCTTTCTTAGTTTTTATTTGCGTTTACTTTTTATTTAATTTTTCTTAACTTTTATTCAATAAATACTAAAGGAACATACATTTCTTCTGAAGAAATTCCTCCGTGATAACCTATCTCGCGATTTTCTTTTTCAGCTGGCAGCTTATCTTTTATTATGCAGCCCCTTTTCATCAATAACACATAATCTCCTATCCTGTGAAATAATTTTTTATTAGGATTGTACAGGCCATACCAGTTTCCATCAAGCATATCTTTTCTTGTGTAAAGCCAGCAATATTTGCTTAGCTTATCCTTTACATATTTTTCAAAGTATTTTTTTCTTTCTGGATAGACATAACAATAAGCAGCTCTTTTTTCTCCGCATAAAGGCATGCTCAAGCATTCTTTTAATTTTGGATGGTCTTCAAGATGAATTTCCTTTTCCATATTCATAAATCCATGGTCTGCGGTAAGTATGATGCTTGTATTCTTAAGCTCTTTTAGCCTTTCAAGTTTTTTGTCAATCTGGTAGAAATGCTCGTCTGATTCTTTGCTGCCCACCCCGAATTCATGATTAATTTTATCAAGAATTGGCCAGTATGCGTATATCAGCTTATCATTTTTTTCATTACTTGCTCTTTTTATTTGTCTTATGAACCCTTCTAGTGAATTATATCCAAAGAATTTTTGACTAAAATATTTTTGATTGAACTCTGAGTTAATGATATCATTTGGGTGAATGCTTATAAATTTAGAGTTTATTTTTTTGGATAATGCTTTAGCCTCGCATATATCATCTACTGTAAAATCCAGAAATTCCAGTCCTACACCGCCTGCTCTTGGTAAAAAAGGTAAAGTGGCGGTCACAGAGCCTGTTTCTTTAAGATTCATAAACCAGCCAGTAACTGCGTGCTGCTTTGGAGCAACGCCTGTTGCATAGGTTGTTATCGCGGCTGCTGTAGTTGGAGGAAAAACTGATGTTATTTTCTCTTTTAGATGTTTGTATAAAAATGAGTCTTTTTTTTGCTTTAAGTACTCATAGCCCAACCCATCAATTACAACGAGTAAGATATTTTCTTTCAAACACCTGCTTGGTAGATATTCCAGTTGATTATAAAGTGTTCTTTTGTTTCCTTGCCTGGCCTGAATTGAACTCATCAGGTTAACAATGCTTTTGCTTTTGTAATCAGGTTTTACCATTGTAAACAGGCAATAGTTTATCTTTAATAAAACTATTGAAAAAGGGTAAGCGGGTAAATTTTGCTAAGGTATTTTTTAAATCACTATAGAAATTACCAGGGGAATTTATCAGCTCTTTTTAGTGCTGCGTGTAAATCAGCTTTCATATTCAAGGCTGCAGTTTTTATATCAGCGCAAAATTCCTGTTTTGAAGGATTATCCCTGAAACTGAATGTTACGCCTCTTGATGAATTAACAATCGCACCATACCCTTTTTTGTCAAAGCATTCGATAGCATCATCAGCAGTGCCACCCTGTTTCCCATAACCCGGAACTAAAAATATGGATTTTAAAAGCATATTTCTTATTTTTGAAGCCTCATTAGGATAAGTTGCTCCTACAACCGCGCCAATACCTGAATAACCAGTTTTTCCGGTGTGTTGCCTTGCAGCGTTGTCAAGCATATCTGCTACATATTCATAAGCAAATTTATCATCAGCTTTAATTTCCTGAAAATCTGCTGAACCAGGATTGCTGGTTTTTACAAGAACAAATATGCCTTTATTATTTTTAGCTGAAACTTCTATAAACGGCTGTATACTGTCTTTTCCTAGATATGGAGTGATTGTTAGAAAATCAATGCCTGTGCCTTTTGAAAGATAAGCTTTTGCATAGGCCTCAGCAGTACTTCCTATATCATTTTTTTTAGCATCAAGTATAACCAGAAGGCCCTGCTTTTTTGCATATTCTATTGTCTGGAATAAGGCCTTAATACCATTGATTCCCATAACCTCATAAAACGCAGATTGTGGCTTTACTGCCGGAACAATATCCTTTATTGAGTCAATAATTAATTTATTAAATTCAAATACAGCTTTTGCTTTTTCAGTATTCTTTAGAAATTGCGGTAACTTTTCATATCTTGGGTCAAGGCCTATTACACTAGGATTTTTCTTTTCATCAATTGCTTGTATAAGCTTGTCTGCTATCATATAATTTTAATAAGTTAATTTCTTTAAATATTTAATTATTAAATTGTTCAAAAAATAAAATTGAAGTATGATTTTAAGTAAATTAATGTAAGAATTATTCTTTAAAACCCTGGAAAGCAAGCAAATCTTCAGTCGTTAGCTTTTTACCCTTTTGGATTTTTTGCTCAACCTTTTCATGCTTGTTTTCAAGTGTCTTTTGCTCAAGTTCATGTTTTTCCTTTTTGACTCTTTCTTTTTTCTTCTTTACTTTTCCTCTGACATCATTAAGTACAGAGTAGAGATCTTTTAATTTTGCATTAACTTCGTTGAATTTTTCCTTAAGCTCAGAGAATTTTTTAAAGTATTCTTCTTCTTTTGGCTTAAGCTCATCAATCTCTTTTGATTTTTCAAGCATTGTATTATGCTGTTCTTGTGATTTTGCAGCATTAGTTTTTATTTCACGAGTAAGGTTCTTATTTTTCTTTTTAAGATCCTTTATCTCTTTGTTTAATTCCTTAATCTTTTTATTTATATCAGTAACAACATCAAATTCAGAAATCTTGCTTTTATAAGCACGGATTTTTTTCATAATGCTCTTTTCTTGATCAAAAGAAATAACTTCTGTTTCTATTTTTCTTTCAAGTTTATTTATCTGGCCCTGAAGCTGGTCAGCGTTGCCCTGAAGATTGTGCTTTTCGTATAATTTATCTCTTTCTTCTTTAAGTTTTTTTAATTCTTCAAATAATTTTTCAAGTTGCTTGTCTATTTCACTTCTTTCTTTCTTTTTTTCCTGAACAAGAGAAGTTAACTCATCTCTTTTGTCCTTTATTTCTTTGATTAATTTGATGTTTTCTCTTATCTTTTTACTAAATTTCTCTTTTTCACTGAACCACTTTTCTTTTTCTTCATTAAGGCTGTTAAGCTCTGTTCTTAATTTAGTGACTTCTTTTTTCTTTTCCTCGAAATTTTGAACAACATCTGAATTATTAGTTTCATCAGCTTTAGTTGTTTCTTCTTTTTCATGCTTGGAATTTTCTTTGTCAGTAGGAGTTTCAGGCTCTTTTTCATCCTGATTATTATTATTATTATTATTATTATTATCCGCAGTTTCAGTTACTTCTTTTTCATTTTTTTGCGCAGTTTTCTTCTTAGAATCAGTTTTATCTACTTTTTTATTTTTAGTATCATCTTCTTTAGAGCTTTCCTCCTTTGTAGTTGTTTTCTCAGATTTAGCAGAAGAATTAGCGGTTTCAATCTCTTTTTCTTCTTTTTTTGAGGTCTCTGTCACTTCTTCAGTTGGCTCAGGTATTGCTTTTTCTTCAGCCTGAGCTTTATTTTGTTCGCTTACTTTTTCTTTAGCCATTTAATCACTCTCGTAATATTCACAAAAAATTAAAACAATGTCCAAATGAACTGAACTGAAAATAAATAAAATAAAGTAAAAAATTAACCAAATAGGGCGCCTAAACCGGCAGCTGCTTCTTCATCAGACTTCTTTTCTTCTTCTTGTTCTTTTTGGTCGTCCTTTTTATCGTCGTCTTTGTCTTTGCTTTCTTCTGTTGCAGCAGCAGGAGCTGCAGCGGCAGCAGGAGCTACGGCAGCTTCTTTAATTGCTTGTTCGATGTCTACTCCATCTAAAGCAGCTACTAAAGCTTTAACCCTTGAATCGTCAACTTCAACGCCAGCGGCTTCTAATACCTTTTTCACACCACTATCGTCTATCTTTTGATTTGCTTTATGCAATAACATTGCAGCGTATACATATTCCATTTTTATTCCTCCATGATTTCTAATTGATTTAGCCTTTTTCCCTTTCAGGGACCTAAGGCCCCACTATGTTTTCTTGCGTCAAGATAATATTCCCACAAAAAAATTAAAAGGAAAATTATTCGAAAGCCGCAGCTTTCTTGACACTTTGCATCTGCATTTCTGACTTTGAAATGATCCTTTGAGCAGATTCCTTATTAAGGATAACTGCTTCAGTTGCAAGTGCAAGAGCATCTGAGTGTGCTTTGCTAACCATAAGCTCTGTGGTTTCTGCAGTTGGGTAGGATACAAACATTGCAAGATTGAATGCTTCCTGTGATAATCTTGTTATGTTGTCTTTGTATTCCTTCTCGTCTACAGCTAATACATCCTTTTCAATTATTGAGCCATCTTCATAAACCGCCTGAAGATCAAGGCCGACTTCCATTGGTTCAATACCCATTCTTGAAAGTATGTTTGCGAGCTTTTCTGAAATTTCATCTCCTTGTTTTGCAACTACAGCTTCTTGCTTTATGGCAACCTTGCCATTTTCAATAGCTGTCTTGATTTTGAATGCTCCAAGTTCACCGATAATAGGTCCTGGTGAAAACCCTGTTGGCCCTTCTTTGACTACAATATCTTTAGGAGCTAGCTGTCCAGCCTTGGCCGCCATGGTACTTTTGTTCTTTTCCAGAGTCTTAAAAAGCTTAAAAGGGTTTTTGCTTGTAAATATCAAGGCAGGCATACCATTAAGGTATTGCTCTAGTTTACCGATATCTTTCTTTTTATTTTTAACGTTTTCAATTGCCTTTTTTATAAGAGACCTCTTAGCCATTCTTATTTCAGCAGTACCCCTTAGAGTGTCTCTCATTTTCTGCAATTGTTTTGCAGGCATATACTCCATGTTGACAGAGCCTACAATATCGTATTTGCTTATTAATTCTTCAATTTCTTTGACTGCTTTTTGTTTCCAGTCTGCCGCTTTTGGTATTTCTGAGGTCATTTTGAAATCTCTACAGGTTTGCTCATAGTAAGTTTTACGAACATTCTCTTTACATTGTTCTCATGATTTGGCAAATTATAGACTAATTGGTTATATATATCCATCATATTAACTGCTACTTCTTCATCAGGGCTGTCTTCACTGCCTACTGTTGCCTGAATCATCAGGCTGTTTTTTGTTGCAATCTTAACAGTCTTTTGCAACTTATCATAAAGGTTCTCCAGATTAGCTCCTTTTGGCGGAACAACACTTCCTGCTTTTGGGTTAGGCATTTTGCCTCTTGAACCGAGAACCTTACCAAACTGAGTAGCTACATTGCTCATTATATTTGCCTGGGCTATAAAAAAATCATGCTCATCAGCAAGCTTTTTCATTTCTTTTTTCCCGGAATATTTTTCAAAATCATCAGGAGTAATTACAGTATCGAATATCTTCTTTGCATCTTCAACCAATTCTGGGCCAACAAATGCGCCGAGTTTAGATTTTTTCCCTTTTGGATAATGTAGTGTTGCGAAGAAATCAACCTTCTGGTCAGGTTTTTTCAGGTCTAAGCCCTGAAGAGTTATTATAAAATCATAGCTTTGGACAAAATTCTTTTTTTTAGCTTGTTCTTTTAATTGTTTTATATGCTCTAATGCTTTTTCTTTATCCATTTTTACCTCCACCCTGCTATAAGATTTATCTTATAGTTAACGGGAACACTAAAAAGTAGATGTTGAGATTAAGAGGTTATATATAAATCTTGCGGTATGTTCCATGGCAGTGTTTATCTCCAAAAAATTTCAGCATACCTTATTCTATATTCCAATCTTATCATTGCAATGTCAGCCTTTATTATAAGGTCTCCGTTTATCCTGCAGGGTATAGGTAGATTAATCGCAATAGAGGTCTGAAACAATTAATCAAGCCAGTATGAAATCTCTTCAACGGCCCTTCTATTTGGCATACTGGGTTTTTCTTCAGTATAGCCCAGCGCAATTGCACTGACTAGTTTTCCTATATCTTTGTTTAGCCATTTATTGATTTCATCTTCTATTCCTTGGACTTCTCCAACCCATAGTGATCCTAGACCTTTTTGGGTGGCTGCCAGCAGCAACGTCTGAACAAAAGCCCCCACTGAAAGGGTGTTCGTCGTTGCCCTTATCGGTCCCTCTTTTTCCTCATAATTGTACCTATAGATTAGCAATACTATTGGCACCTCTTCGAGGGTTTTCAATGTATAGTCAACAGTATCAGATGTCATAGCCTGTTTTTGTCCGACAGCCTGATTACAAACCTTAACAAATTCTTTTTTGGTCTGGCCAGACATTACAACTATTTTCCAGGGCTGTCTGTTTTTACCATTTGGAGCAAAGGTGGCCTTTGCAAGAAGCTCTTCAATGGTCTTCTTATCAACTTCCCTGTCAAGAAATTTTCTTACACTCCTGCGCGATTTTATTGCATCCATGTAATAAAAGTATTATAGGGCTTTAATAAATCTTTTCAAATGTTCTGGGCTGCCTGAACCCTTTTTCCATTCATCCTAGTTGTG